>CADCOX010000144.1 GCA_902803195.1 uncultured Bacteroidales bacterium | reverse complement strand
TACAGCGGCAAGGACTACCTCCTGCAGATTCAGCAGCGCGAGGCCGAGGCTACGGGCATACAGAGCCTGAAAGTGGCCTACAACAACGTCTTTGGCTACTACCTCGAGGTGCGCAACACGTATAAGGATCGTGTGCCAGCCGACTGGATTCGCAAACAGACCCTGGTCAACGCTGAGCGCTACATCACGCAGGAACTGAAGGAGTACGAGGAGCGTATCCTCGGTGCCGAGGACAAGATACTGGCGTTGGAGGGTCAACTCTTTGCCCAACTCGTCGCCGACGTGGCCACCTACGCCACCGACATCCAGCGCGATGCCCAGTTGGTGGCTCAGCTCGACTGCCTGCTCTCCTTCGCCATAGCGGCTGCCGAAGGGCGCTACATGCGGCCTGTGGTCGACGAGTCCACCGACATCGACATCCGCCAGGGGCGTCATCCCGTTATCGAGAGTCTGATGCCTCCCGGCGAGCGTTATATTGCCAACGATGTCCACCTAGACACCAACGCCCAACAGATCCTCATTATCACAGGTCCCAACATGGCGGGTAAGAGCGCCCTCCTGCGACAGACGGCCCTCATCACGCTCATGGCCCAGTGTGGCTCGTTCGTGCCGGCCGACAGCGCCCGCATCGGATGGGTCGACAAGATCTTCACACGCGTAGGAGCGTCGGACAACATCAGCGTCGGCGAGAGCACTTTCATGGTCGAGATGAGCGAGGCGGCCAACATCATGAACAACTTGAGCGAGCGCTCGCTCGTGCTCTTCGACGAGCTCGGTCGCGGCACCTCCACCTACGACGGCATCTCCATCGCTTGGGCCATCGTGGAATATATCCACGAGAGCCAACGCGGACATGCCCGCACCCTCTTCGCCACCCACTACCACGAGCTCAACGAGATGGAGCGTCACTTCGCACGCATCAAGAACTTCAATGTCAGTGTGCGCGAACTGCGCGGCAAGGTCATCTTCGTGCGCAAGCTCGAGCCGGGCGGCTCCGAGCACAGCTTCGGCATCCATGTGGCACGTCTCGCCGGCATGCCTCGCGACATTGTGCGTCGCGCCGAGATGATCTTGAAGCAGCTCGAGTCCAGCGCCGACCGCGATGGCCTCGGCACAGGCGCTAAGATAGGGGCTATGCCCGAGACCGACCATATGCAACTCTCGTTCTTCCAACTCGACGACCCCGTCCTCTGCCAGATTCGCGACCAGATTCTCGGTCTCGACGTCAACAGCCTCACACCGCTTGAAGCCCTCAACAAACTCGACAGCATCAAGCGCATCCTCACGGGCAAGTGAGCGTAAACCCCAGAGGCCTGCTTCTTCAGTAAAAAGCGCAGCCCCGCCGTCAGTCTCGAAATCTGACAGCGGGGCTTTCACTTATTTCATTTCGCCAGTTCCCATCCCTCCCTCAACGCCTCGTAGCCGATGGTGTGCGGTCCGTTCTCGTGGTGTGCCATTGCGGCGTGAGTTATTCGCCTTCACTTTCAGCGTGAAAGTTCTCAGCCTCCTCGTTGGTGGGCCTTTTGCAAGCTTTCACGGCCTTGCTGATGGCGAGGGCGAGGATGCCTACGGGCACACCGACCAACAGCACCGCGAGGGAGGCTGCTGCCGCGCGTTTAGTCTTGAGCTTATCCATGATGAAGGGCGAGGGTGGGTTAGAGCTTCTCGCCGAAAGCGAGGTCGCCTGCGTCGCCGAGGCCAGGGACGATGTAGGAGCGATCGTTGAGAATGGGATCCACGACGGCTACCCAGAGGGTGATGTCGTCGCGGTCGCCGAAGACGTGCTTGAGGTGGTCGACGCCTTGCTGACTGGCGATGACGGCGCAGAAATGGGTGTGTGCGGGCAGTCCCTTGGTGATGAAGGCTCGATAGGCCAGTTCCATCGACTCACCGGTGGCGAGCATGGGGTCGACGAGCAGGAGGGTGCGCCCGTCGAGGCAGGGTGTGGCGATGTATTCGATGCGTACGTCGACCTCGCGACATTCCTTGTCCTTGTAGTAGCGGAAGGCGGAGACGAAGGCGTTGTCGGCGTGGTCGAATACGTTGAGGAAACCTGTGTGCAGCGGCAACCCTGCGCGGAACACGGTGGCTACAACCAGGCGGTCGTCGGGCGTGGAGGCGGAGGCCGTTCCAAGGGGCGTCTCAACGGTCTTGGTTGAGTAGGTGAGGTTTTTGGAGAGCTCGAAGGCCATCGCTTCGCCAATGCGTTCGAGATTGCGACGGAAACGCCAGCGGTCGCGCTGGATGTTGACGTCGCGCAGCTCGGCGAGGTAGGTGTTGATGATGGTGTTCTGCTCGCTGAAGTTGATGATGTTCATGAGGTAAGGGAAGTGGTGAGGTTGAAAGTTGAAATATCTAAATATCGAATATCGAGATGCAGAAAAATAAGGAATCACGCAATACCGCCTCAATTGGTGATGCTGACGGTGTTGCCGAAGGCGTTGTAGGTGATGCGGTAGCGGTAGAGCGAGCGGCCGGGCTGGCCCTCTGCGACGATGCCTTGGCTGTTGAGGTTGTAGGTGCGCTGGCAGCGTGAGCAGTAGGCGAAGCCTCCGGGTTGGAGCTGTAGGTTGCGCGGTGTATCGTAGTCATCGTAGCAGGGGCAGGCGAGGTCGAAGGCCGTGACGCGACTGACGTCGGCGCCTACGTCGGGGATATTGGGCAGCCCTACGATGAGGCCTGCGAGGCCGAGGGCGGGATGTACGCGTGTGTCAGCTGCGGTGAGGGGGCGTGTGGTGGTCGTCTTGAGGTTACTGAAGATGAAGTTCTGCCCGTCCATGCGGATGGTACAGAACTCACCCATGCTGCCGAGGGCTGCGTTGAGCTCGGGCACGGTGTTAGTGTAGGTGTAGGTGAAGCTGACGAGCGCTCCGCGGTAGTAGAGTTCGTCGGCTTTCTGACAGGCAATAAGGATGATGAGTGTGAAAACAAAGGCCCACCCCCGAGAGACCCACCCCCGTCCCCTCCCATAAGGGAGGGGAGAAACTGACGCGATGAAGCCTGAAGAACTTCTCGACTTCTCGATATTTCGATATTTCGGCATTTCGATATTTCGATATTTCAACTTCTCCGCTCGGCTTTGCCGCTTCTTCGAGCAACAGCGAGTCTAAAGAACTTCTCAACCTTTCAACTTGTCAACTTCTCAATCGCCTCGTCGACGCGTTCGAAATGGAAATCGGCGAGGATGCTGCTCATGAGGGCGGCGATGCGATCGTTGCAGAGGTTACCGATGCTGCCGGCGTGGGTGTGGTGAACCTCCTTCGTGGGCGTGAAGCGGCCAGCCTCGATGTCGAGTCCCACTTGGCGGTAGGCATCGCGGAAAGGAGTGCCCGCGGCGGCCAGGCGGTTGACCTCTTCGACCGAGAACATCAGGTCGTAGCGCGAGTCGTCGAGGATGTGACGATTGACTTCGATGCGAGGGATGATGTAGGCGCACATGCGCAAGCAGTCCTTCAGTTCGTCGAAAGCGGGCAGGAATACCTCTTTAATGATTTGCAAGTCACGGAAGTAGCCGCTGGGCAGGTTGTTCATGATGAGCGTGACCTGTTGGGGCAGCGCTTGCAGTTTGTTACATTTGGCGCGCGTGAGTTCGAAGACGTCGGGGTTTTTCTTGTGGGGCATGATGCTGGAGCCCGTGGTGCACTCGTTGGGGAGCTTCAGGAAGCCGAAGTTTTGCGAGTTGAACATACAGGCATCGAAGGCCAACTTGGCGATAGTGCCCGCTACGGAGGCGAGCGCGAACGCTACGTTGCGCTCCATCTTGCCGCGCCCCATCTGCGCGTAGACAACGTTGTAGGCCATCGAGTCGAAGCCCAACAGGTCGGTGGTCATTTGGCGGTCGAGGGGGAAACTGGAGCCATAGCCTGCTGCCGAGCCAAGGGGATTGCGGTTGACCATGCGATAGGCTGCCTGGAGGAAGAGCATGTCGTCGGTGAGGCTCTCAGCATAGGCTCCGAACCAGAGTCCGAAGCTGGAGGGCATGGCCACTTGGAGGTGAGTGTAGCCCGGCATGAGGACATCGTGGTAGCGCTCGCTCTGGGCTTGCAACTGGTCGAAGAGCGCCTTGACGAGGTCGACGACGTCGCGGAGCTGGCGGCGCGTCCACAGCTTCAGGTCGAGCAGCACTTGGTCATTACGCGAGCGTCCGCTGTGAATCTTCTTGCCTACATCGCCGAGGCGGCGGGTCAGCAGCAATTCGACCTCAGAGTGGACGTCCTCGACACCCTCTTCGATGGTGAAGTGCCCTTGACGGATGTCGGCGAGGATGTGGCGCAGCTCGGTCAGCAACAACTGCAATTCGTCGGCTTTGAGGAGCCCGATGCTCTGAAGCATCGTGATGTGCGCCATCGAACCCACCACGTCACTCTCTGCCAGATAGAGGTCGAGCTCGCGGTCGCGTCCTACGGTGAAGCGCTCTATCTCGGCCGTCATCGTGGTGGATTTCTGCCAGATGGGAGCAGCAGACTCACCCTTCTCTTGCATAGGCGAGGAGGGCTGACACCGTGTGTAGTCGGTTGATTCTGTAGGCATATTCTAATGATAATGAATGATGTATGGAGTCGCTTACATCCCATAAGGAATCATAGCGAGCATGTCGGCCAGCTTCTCAATGCCTTCTTGCAGGGGTTTCTTGGCCATCTGCTTGATGAAGAAATTGAGGTCGGCTCCGACCGTGCATTTCATCTTGCTCTCGTAGGTGGAAGTGGGCAGCACCTGAATCCATAGGTTGGCGGCTACGGGCGCACCCTGCACCTCGAACTTGACGCACTTAGGCTCGTCGCGCTCTACGATGCGGAGGGCGATAGGACCGAGGGGCGTATCGGGTACGCTGATGGTGTCGGCGGTGAATTCGAGGCGCGAGGCGATGTCAACAATCTTGTCAATCTTGTCCTCAGGAACTTGTCCCGATGCGCGGAGGTTCTCGATGAAGGCAGGGTCGGCAGCACGCTCCTTGATGGCCTGCAGGTTGCGCATGTCGGCCAACTTGGCGAAGATGGATGATTGCGGGAAATGAACTTGTTTTATGTTGCTTTCGTACTTTGTCATAATGAATGATGATTATGGTTGGGTTGTGATGGAAGACCCTCAGATCTTCCAATGGGCAGGATCGCGGCGCCACTCGTTGAGGAGCTCGACATCGCCCTCCTTGATGTAGCCGATGCGCAGGGCTTCGGCCACGACAGCCTCGTAGTTGGTCAGGGTAATGAGCTCTACGCCGGCGTCCTTGAAGGCCTTGGTGGCCACGTCGAAGCTGTAGGTGTAGGCTGCCACCATGCCAATGACGTCGCAAGCGTTGTTGCGAATGGCTTCGACAGCCTTGAGGCTGCTGCCGCCCGTCGAGATAAGGTCTTCGACGACAACGACTTTCATGCCTGGACGGAGCTCGCCCTCGATGAGGTTCTCAAGGCCGTGGTCCTTGGGTTTCGAGCGGACGTAGACGAAGGGCAAGGCCAGCTCATCGGCCACGAGAGCACCTTGAGGGATGGCACCTGTGGCGACGCCGGCAATGGCGTCCACTTCGGGGAAGCGCTCGAGGATGATGCGAGCCGTCTCAATCTTGACGAAAGAGCGCAGCTCAGGGTAGGAGAGGGTCTTGCGGTTGTCGCAGTAGAAGGGTGACTTCCAACCCGATGCCCAAGTGAAGGGGTTGGTAGGTTGAAGTTTGATTGCTTTCACTTTCAGCAGCTTGGCTGCAAAGATTTTTTCCAATGTCTTCATATCACTTTTATCTTATATTACCGTGTTGATACCTTTTTCTGGGCGCAAAGGTACGACATTTTTGTGGAATGCGCACAAAAATTGGGAAGATAATGTGAGGTCCGTTCGATTAATTAATATATTTCAACTTTCTGCATTTTTTTGTTGC
>CADCOX010000143.1 GCA_902803195.1 uncultured Bacteroidales bacterium | reverse complement strand
TGAGTTTCTTGAGCAATTGCATCACCTCGACGCCCGTCTTCGAGTCAAGGGCACCTGTGGGTTCGTCAGCCAGGATGATTTTGGGACACGTCACCAAGGCACGGGCTATGGCTACGCGCTGACGCTGACCACCCGACATTTCGTTGGGATAGTGCTGTGCCCAGTCCGTCAGACCCATTTTCTCCAGTTCCTCCATTGCCATCTGATGACGCTTGCGGCGACCTATTCCCTGATAGAACAAAGGAAGTTCTACGTTCTCTACGGCCGTCTTGAACCCAATGAGGTTGAACGACTGAAAGATGAAGCCAATCATGCGATTGCGGTAGTCGGCAGCACGTGTCTCACTTAGATTCTTGATAAGCGTGCCAGCCAAATAATAGTCGCCTTCATCGTAATCGTCGAGGATTCCTAATATATTTAATAAGGTACTTTTGCCCGAGCCCGATGCGCCCATGATACTCACCAATTCGCCCTCAGCAATGCTGAGGTCAATGCCTTTGAGTACGTGCAACGGCTGAGCTCCGAAGTAAGTTTTGTGTATGCCTTTTAGTTGAATCATAATCGGGTGCAAAGGTAATGCATCTTTAGAGCATAGACGAAAAAGAAGTGTGAAAAGTTGCAATCTTCACGATAAACTTTGTAAAAAAGTTGCGTTTTCCAACAAATCGGCATAACTTTGCCGTCAGATTAATCATATTTCTAAAAATGCGAAAGAGAATCATCAGATTCCAACGGACAATGCTTGCCAGCCTACTGACGGCAATGGGGTTCTCGGCCTGTTCCAATGAACAGCCCGACCTCTATGGGCCTATCCCTCTACTCTACGGGCCGCCCCCCGTGGATTCGACCGAGGTTCAACACGACACCCGCTCGGCGACTGATGACGAAATAGAAATGCCCGCCCTCGAGTCTGAGGACAACGACGAACAGACCACAAATGAACCTGCGTAAGCGCATAGGCCAAGAACTGGCCCACCAACTCTACCGCAACATCGAGCGCGAGCACCCGTTGCGGCAACTGTTTTGGGAGTGTACGCTGCGCTGCAACGTCCATTGCCGCCACTGCGGTAGCGACTGCAAGCGCGTGGCTGGCGTCGCAGACATGCCCGCCGAGGACTTCCTCCGCGTGCTCGACAGCGTAGCACGCAAGTGCAACCCCAACGATGTCTTCGTCATCCTCACTGGCGGCGAACCATTGGTGCGCGAGGACCTCGAAGAGGTGGCCGCTGAGATCTATCGCCGTGGCTTCCCTTGGGGATTGGTAACCAACGGTCTGGCATTGACGCCCGAACGCTTCCAGAAGCTGTGCGAGGCTGGTATGGGCAGCGTGGCGCTCAGCCTCGACGGGCTCGAAGAGAACCATAATTGGATGCGTGGCCACAAGGACGCGTTCCGCATGACCTCTCAAGCCATCGACCTGTTGGTAGGTTCCGATGTGCGCTTCGACTGCGTCACGTGCGTCAACCGCCGCAACTACGCCGAGCTGCCAGCCATCCGCGACTTCCTCATCCAGAAGGGCGTCCATGAGTGGCGCATCTACACCATCTTCCCCATGGGACGTGCCAAGAACGACCCCGACATGCGCCTCACGGGCGAGGAGTTCCGCGGCGTATTCGAATTCATCAAGCAGACTCGTCTCGAGGGCCGCATCAAGGCCAGCTACGGCTGCGAGGGCTATCTCGGCGACTACGAGGCTGATGTCCGCGACCATTTCTTCCACTGCCAGGCAGGCATCACAGTGGGTAGCGTTATGGCTGACGGAGCTATCGCAGCCTGTGCCAGCATACGGTCGGACTACAACCAAGGCAACATCTACGAGGACGATTTCATGGACGTCTGGGAGCATCGTTATCAGCCCCATCGCACCTTCGAGTGGCGCCGCACGGGCGATTGTGCCGACTGCCGCCACTGGCGCTACTGCCGAGGAAACGGCATGCATCTGCGCGACAATGACGGCCATACCATTCTCTGCCACATGAAGCGATTTGAAGAAACCGACCACCATTCCTAATTATTCACTATCCATTATCCATCGTCCATTGTTCATTGTCCATCGTCCATTGTTCATTGTCCATTGTCCATTATCCATCTAATTTACTTCTCCCCATGCGTCCCATCACCCGTCTAACCACCGCCCTCCTCTCGGGCCTGCTCATTCTCCTAGGCTTCGGGGGATGTCGCAGTTCCAAGCGTGCAACAGAGAAAGCCGCTGAAGCCGCCCGTGCTGCCGACGAAGCGCGCTTAGATAGCCTACGTCGCGCCCAGCAAGGGCCTCAACAGGGCATACGTCCTGATGACCCCACACGCATGCGCGTTCTCTACGGTCCCCCACCCGCTCGCTATCGGAAGGACATCAAATGAACACGTGGAGTTCGGCACTGCGTCTATTAAGATAG
>CADCOX010000142.1 GCA_902803195.1 uncultured Bacteroidales bacterium | reverse complement strand
GAGAGTGGCGAGAGCATGAGCGCATCAGCCCTTGCACAGCTCGACGAGTACGAGGACGGCAAGAAAGTGGCTGCCGACCTGCCCGCCATCCTTTACTTCGGTGCTCAGTACAGCCCCATTGAGAAGGTGCGCATCAACGCAGGTGCTCACGTCTACTTTGACAAGCAGGCTACGCAGTATGGTCATCGCGAGAAGACTCTCGACGGACAGACTTGGGAGCTGACAGCTGGTGCTGAGTACGATATCAATGACCTCATCACCGTCAGTGCCGGTTGGCAGTCGACCAACTATGGTCTGGGCGAGAACAGTCGTTACATCTCGGACATGAGCTTCGTCTGCAATTCCAATAGCGTAGGCCTTGGCGCTCGTTTCCACATCTCGAAGAAGGTAGCGCTCGACGTCTCCTACTTCAAGACCCTCTACAAGCACTACAACAAGTCTCAGGCCGACTACAATGGCATCAAGGCCAACTTCGGCGGCCTCCTCACAGGTGTCAAGACTCAGGTCGAGGCTGTTGCCCAAGAGATTGTGGCAGAAGATATTAAGGCAGGCATCAATCCGCAGGAAGATCCTCGCATGGCTGTGTTCTCGCAGCTCAATGGTGCCACCGAGACCATCGCAGCAGCTCAGACGCCTGGTCACGACCGCATGCACCGCACCAACGACGTCTTCGGCGTGGGCGTTAGCGTCAGCTTCTAACGTTTTTTAGGGCATCAAGTCCCCTTATAAGGCTATAGTCTCACATCTTTTTCGCAAAGATGTGAGATTTTTTTGTCAAGTTCATCGAAAATGCTTACCTTTGTCCACGTTTAGACTGTAGAACAAATATCAAACAAGCATGAAAAAGCATACTTTCAAAGATTGGGTGTTGGCCACACGTCCGTGGTCGTTCCCAGCATCGTCGATGCCCGTAGTCGTCACCATAGCGTGGACGTGGGCAAAAGGCATTCAAGTGAATTGGTGGTTTGCCCTCTGGGCACTGATTAACATCATCTTCGTGCACGCGGCAGGCAACGTGTGGAGCGACATCGCCGACTATCGCAAGGGCGTAGATGCCGAGGACACCTTTGGCGTTCACACTCTCGTAGACGGGCAGTTCACGATAGAGGAATACCGCCGTTTGTCGCTCATTCTCAATGCGATAGCCATTATCGGCGGTTTGGCTCTTGTGTCACTCACTGGTTGGCCGCTGCTCGTCATCGGTGCCATTGGTATCGCCCTCTCGCTGCTCTATCCACGCCTGAAGTACATGGCGCTGGGCGACCTCGTCATCGCGCTCTGCTACGCCTTCCTGCCCATGACGGGAACTTCGTTCATCGTCTCAGGCGCTATCCATTTGAACGTGCTGTGGCTGGCAGTGCCCGTAGGACTCATCACGGTGGCCATCCTGCATGCCAACAACGTCCGCGACATCGAGACCGACAACCGTGCCGGCATCTCCACCTTCCCCATGTTCACCGGTCGCCGTTTCGGTGCGCGTCTGTATGCCTTCGAGGTCCTTTTCCCCTTCGTGTGGTTGCTCGGACTCATGGCTTTCGGCCTCGAACCTTGGTGGTTGCTCCTCGCTTTCGCAGCCCTGCCTGTGGCATTCGGTAACGCCCGCACGATTCTCGATTATGAGCGAGGCGGCAAGGAATCGTATGCCAACCTCGACGAGCGTACGGCCAAGCTCCAGCTCCTTTTCAGCCTTCTCTTGACGATCGCTCTCGTGATATCAAAGTTCTTCTGTGGGACCGCTTGCCCTGTCTGAGGCTCATTCCTATACCTATGAAGCGTCTAATATTCTCCGTGCTTCTCGCAGCCGTCTTTTGGTTTGTGATGTTCTTCCCGTATCTCGGGCTCAGCTGCAACTTCTGGCTCCTGATGACCTGCGCCTCGCTCACGCTCACCACGCTCGCCATAGCCTTTGGAGGCTGGCCGCGCTTGCGTTTCGAAAGGCGCGAGTCGGCGGTTGGCGTAGGCTCACGTCTCGACTGGCGCGAGTTCGTGCTTGGCGTAGGCATCGCCGTGGTGCTGTGGGGCGTCTTTTGGCTGGGTGACAAATGTTCGCAATGGCTCTTTGACTTCGCCCGTCCACAGGTCGACCTCATCTATGGCATCAAGAGCGGCACACCTCCGACGCTCATCGGGCTGTTGCTGCTCATCATCATCGGTCCTGGCGAGGAAATCTTCTGGCGAGGTTATGTCCAGCGCAGTTTGTGCGACTTTTTCATGGAAAAGCGCAGGTCGATACCCCTCACCTTGGCTCGTCGCCACGCCCATGATGCAGCTTTCGTCCTTGCTACGGCTGCCTACACGCTCATCCATGTTCCCTCGCTCAACTTCATGCTCATCATGGCAGCCCTCGTGTGCGGCATCGTCTGGGGCGGGCTCTACCGACTCATGCCCCAGCATTTCACGGCCATCGTCGTCAGCCATGCCCTCTGGGATGCGGCAGCCTTCGTCTGGTTTCCGTTCTGACGAAAGGCGGTCTCGTACGTTCCTTTATAATTCGCTATACTCAGGCACTTGTGGAAGAAATTCATAAGTGCCTTTTGTTTTGTCGAGATGACAGACGATGTGCTGTAGGCCGTTGGAGATGACGAGCCATTCCACGCGCAGCACGGTGTTGTAGCGCCACACCTGGTCGAACACCTTCTGTGTCAGCGCCACGCTGGGGGCTTTGTATTCGATGATCATCCGTGGCTGTCGGTCCAGTCCGTAGAGCACGGTGTCGCAGCGTCTCGACATCCCGTTCAGTGCTATCGTCACCTCGTTGCCCAGCAAGCCTGCGGGGTAACTTTTCTGCTGGATCAAGTAGGCCGTGAAATGCTGGCGCACCCACTCCTCAGGCGTCAGCCGGACGTAGCGCCGCCGTAGTGGGTCGAGCACCATCGTGACGCCGTCCTCTTCCCGCAGTCGCAAGTCGGCCGCAGGAAGGTTCAACGTAGGGTAGGAGGGAGCATCATTCATTATTCGTCATTCATTATTTTCTGTTTATTCTTTTTCACTTTTCCCCCTTTGCCATTACCGTCTTCTGCGGCGTCGCGTTGCTTCGCTCCGCGACTTGCACAAGCCGATGGCTGCACCCGTGCGCTTTC
>CADCOX010000141.1 GCA_902803195.1 uncultured Bacteroidales bacterium | reverse complement strand
TGATGGGCAACAAACGTGATGCCAGCTACGTTGTGACCAGCATCGCAGATCATCACAGGCTGTTCGCATAGTTGTTGCCAACGGCCTTGCAATCCTGTCAGTTCCATCACATGAGCCGCACCGTAAGCGATGGCCTCGTCAGTGAGGGCCTCGGCATAATAGGGCTGTTTGCGGAGTTCGGAGAGGGCGCATAGTACCGTCTGCAGATTGGCGTGTTGATACTCGCCTTTCAGTTGGAAGGGGATGGGCGCGAATGTTTCTTCGTCAGCAAAACGTAGAGAGGGGCAAAGGGGCTCGGCGACAGAATCGCCGAGAGCTGTCGCATTTTCATTTCGGGGAATGCGACTATCGGCAGGCCCTTTGATGCTCTCATCGGGCGCTGTAGATGCGAAGGAATGTTTAGAATTGACGGCCTTGAAGGTCCTGAGAAATACGTCGCGTACTTCGGCATGACCGTTGGTCTCGCCGATAACTACGGGCACGCCCTGTTTGATAATACCTGCTTTCTCGGTAGCTATCTGAGTCAGCGTATCGCCCAAAAACTGCTGGTGGTCGAAGCTGATGTTGGTGATGACTGCAAGGTCGGGTGTGATAATGTTGGTGCAATCGAGGCGCCCACCGAGGCCTACTTCTACGACAGCCACGTCCACCTCCTGCTCGGAAAAGTACTTGAAAGCGAGGGCTGTTGTCAGTTCGAAGAACGAGGGGCAGAGCGGTTCGAAGAAGTCATGCTCCTGTTCCACAAAATCGATGACGCGCTGTTCGGGAATCATTTCGCCGTCCACACGTATACGTTCGCGAAAATCTACCAGATGCGGCGAGGTGTAGAGCCCTACTCGCAAGCCTGCCGACTGAAGAATAGCAGCCAACGTCGAACTGACACTTCCTTTTCCATTAGTGCCTGCTACGTGAATGGTGCGGTAGCGGCGATGCGGATGGTCGAAATGTTCGTCGAGGGCTGACGTGGTTGAGAGACCCTCCTTATAGGCGCCAGCCCCGATGTTCGAGAACATTGGGGCTGCGTGATAGAGGTATGAAATAACTGATGCGTAATCCATTAGCCAAACATCTGCTTGAAGCGGTTGAAGAAATTGTTCTTGGAACTCTGGCTCGGGTGGAAGTTGTTGCTTTTCTGCAACGTTTCGAGAGCCTGCTTCTCTTCGCGTGTAAGCGTTTCGGGGATGTAGACGGAGATATTGACAATCAAGTCGCCCATGCCGTAGCCATAGCCTTGAAGTGCGGGGAAGCCCTTGCCGCGCAGGCGTAGAACCTTGCCTGGTTGTGTGCCAGGCTCTATCTTCATCTTCACCTTTCCGTCGAGCGTAGGCACCTCAACCGTACCGCCGAGGGCTGCCGTGGGCACGTCGATGAGGAGGTTGTAAATGAGATCGTTGTCCTGACGGATGAAGTTCTTGTCTTGCTCCACCTCGATGAATACTTGAATGTCTCCGGGCACTCCATTGCGGATAGCTGCGTCACCTTTGCCGGGCACGTTGAGCACCATACCATCCTGCACACCAGCAGGTATCTTCACTTCGACGACTTCCTCGCCCGTAACAACGCCCGTGCCGCCGCAGAGGTGACATTTGTTTTTAATGATAGTGCCTTCGCCTTGGCAATCGGGACAGACGCTCTGCGTCTGCATCATACCGAAGACAGAGCGCTGGGAATGCAGAACATAACCTGTTCCGTGGCACGTCGAGCACGTTTGAGTATCACCGCTTCCGTTCTCTGTACCGCTGCCGTGGCAATGGTTGCAAGTGACTTTCTTCTTGACTTTGAATTTCTTGGTGACGCCCGTGGCGCACTCCTTCAACGTTAGGCGCACCTTCAAGCGCAGGTCGCCACCCTTATGTACGGGCTTGCGCTGGCCACGGCCTCCACCGCCAAAGCCTCCGAAGCCGCCAAAGCCTCCGCCGAACGAGGCTCCGCCTCCGAACAGGTCGGAGAATATGTCGCCGAACTGTGAGAAAATGTCGTCCATTGACATGTTCTGGTAGCCACCGCCTGCGGCTCCTCCTACGCCGGCAAAACCGAACTGGTCATAGCGCTGACGCTTCTGCGGGTCGTGCAGAACATCATAGGCCTCGGCAGCTTCCTTGAACTTAGCTTCAGCCTCTTTCTTCTCAGCTTCTGACTTGTCGCCTTGGCGGTCAGGGTGATATTTGATGGCCATCTTCTTGTACGCCGCTTTGATCTCCTGTTCGGTAGCATTCTTAGCGACGCCAAGGACCTCATAGTAATCTCGTTTCTGATCAGCCATAATGGTATATTGCGATTTGAATGATTCTTTTTTACTCTTCGATTTAGACTATGGTTTCCTCGTCATGCATGACAAGGACTGCCATTTCCCATCTCGATAAATAGAAATTTTGTCAATCATGTCACATTCCGACTGCCACTTTGGCGTGACGGATGACATGATCGTTTAGCGTGTAGCCTTTCTCCACGCAGTCAATGACACGTCCCTTCTGCTCGTCGGGCACGCCCGGCACTTGGGCGATAGCCTCGTGGAGGTCGACATCGAAATCCTTACCTTCGGTCTCTATCTGCTTCACGCCGAGGCCTGCTAACGCTTTCAGGAACTTCTGGTAGATGAGCTCCACGCCTTCGACCACTGCTGCCACATCCTCGGCAGCCTTCATCGAGGGCAGCGCGCGCTCGAGGTCATCGACAATAGGCAGCAGCGCAATGACGGCTGACTTAGAGCCGTTTAGCACGAGATCTGCCTTCTCCTTGATGGTGCGGCGACGGTAGTTCTCGAACTCTGCTTGTTTGTAAAGCGCCTGCGTCTTCAACTCCTCGATCTCGGCTCGTGCCAGCGCCAGCAACTGTTCGGGCGTCTGCTCGTCTGCGTCAGCCTCGTCTGCAGTACTGCCCTTTTCCGCGTCTTCATTTTCAGCGATTTCAACGTTCACTGTGCCATCAGTATTCTCGGCACAATCATTCTCGGCGCCAACATTCTTCTCGTTGTCCTCTGTGTCCATTCCGTCCACAAGGATCTCTTCTTTATCTTTCTGTTCGTCTTTCATAATAGTAATAAATTATTGTTTGCCCACTTCTCAGCAAAAAACGTGCCATGACGTCGATTGTCATAGCACTTTTTGAAGTCTGCGGCTCATATGCGCCGTATGCAGGGGCATGGATGTTCTTTGACTGACTTTTCGCTTATATGGCATGCCAAGCCCTAATCTCTCCATGTTATCCACTCCTCGCACAAAGAGAGAGGATTTAAAACTCGATGAGGAAACGTGCATTGAGCATGCGGCCTGTGAGGTAGTTGGGAACGGCATACTGCTGGTTGGTGATGTCGGTAATCCAAAGGTAAGAGGCTACATTGTTTAGCCCGAAAACGTTGAAGCAGTCGAGACCGAGCCACACATTACGCAAGTGTTGTCCGAAGCCACTGCGTCGATGACCATCCTCGTTGTTGAGCAGACGGTAGTTCATGCCGATGTCAACACGACGATAGGGCGTAGCACGCCAGTAGTGCCGCTCCAATCCTGAGTGGGGAGCGCCGAAAGGCAGTCCGTCAGCAAAAGCCATCTTCAACGTCATCTTCCAACGGTCTGTACCAGGAAAGTAATCGCTGAAGAACATGTTGAGATTCCACCGCTGGTCGGTAGGCTGAGGGATGGTCTTGCCATGCAACTTCATCGATGCCTTCATCAACGAGAAGGAAATCCATGAATCAGTACCAGGCACGAACTCACCATAAACCTTTAAGTCGAGTCCTGCTACATAACCACTACCCTCGTTGCGGCCATAGTAGACAATCTTGACGTTGTCGACATTGTAGGGGTTGAGACGGCTCTGGGATTTAAAGTAGAGCTCTGAAGTGAACTTGAAAGGGCGGTCGGCCACTCGGAACTTGTACTCGCCCCCAAGAACCACCTGGAAGGAGCGTTGCGACTTGATATCGTTGTTGAGACGTACGACGGTGGCTCCATCGGCCGTCACGGTGTCACGCAGTTCCTTGTAGAAAGGTGCTTGATAGTACATGCCCGTGGCCATACGCAGTGTGAAGTTATCGTTGGCTGCAGGCACAAAACCGATGCTTGCACGGGGCGAGAAGAGTGTCTCGCCATTCCACGACCAATGGCTGAGGCGTGCGCCATAGTTGAGCGACAAGATACCAGCATTCAACTCCTTACGCCACGTGTCTTGAATGAACGCTTCAATGCGGTTGGATGAGATTTCCTGCTTGCTCTTAAGGTTGTAGATGAGTTCCAAGTGGTCGGCCGAATGGGGCATGGAGAAACCTGCAGAGTCGCGGAACTCCCACTCGCGCGTATTCTCATGAATGCGCTCATGCTTAAAAAGCAGACCGACCTGAAGGTGGTGCTCGGCGGGATGCCAGTCGTAATTGGCGCGTGCAGTCTGAGTGCTCGAAGTGAGCAGATTGCGCGCATGTTCCATATAAGTACCTACGCCTAGCTGTTCGCTGGTATTGGTGTCATCGAGCCAGTACTGTCCCTGTATGTCATAGGTCTCACGTTCCTTGGTGGTGAAAGCCGAAGCGCCAAGAGTTATCGAGGACCGACTGCCCAATCGGCGCGTGATAGCAAAAGAGCCAAAGAGCGTGCGGAAGAGATCCTGTTCTTCGCCATCGAAGTAGACGGTGAAGCTTTTGACATCTTCCATCGTACCGAAATTGGTCGTACGATTCTTAGGTCGGAAATGGTAGCGGTTGCGTGAAATATAGCCAATGGCATCGAAGGTCCAATTCTTGGACGGCGACCACGAGAGGTAGGCCTGATAGTCGAGGAATGTGGGGTCGTACTCGCCATTTGTCTCGAGTGAGCCGAGCATGTAGCGGTTGCTCTTGAAACGAAGTCCTTGTGAGAGCGAGAGTTTGCCTAAGCGAAGTCCGTCGTAGACGCTGGCACCGAGCAGACTGGCTCCTACAGCGCCCTCATGGCGTTCAGGTTTTTTATAAGTGATGTCGAGGACGCTGGACATGCGGTCACCATACTTGGCCTCGAAACCGCCTGCTGAGAACTGTACTCGCTCGACCATATCGGAATTGATTACGGAGAGCCCTTCTTGCTGGCCGCTGGAAATGAGCAGCGGGCGATAGACTTCCATGCCATTGACATAAACGCAGTTCTCGTCGAACGATCCTCCGCGGACATTGTACTGCGAAGATAGCTCGTTGTGGGATGACACCCCAGCCTGCGTAGCAACCATCTCCTCGACTGCGTTGCCTGTTGTGGAAGGCATGCGACGCAAATCCTTGGTCGTAAGCTCTTGCGTAGAGCCCATTTGTCGACGCACCTCGCTGATGGTGACTTCGCTCATCTCAGTTCCGGAACTGCGCATCTGCACATTCCATACGAGGCGGCCTTGAGGCCGCAAAAACACTTTCTGCTTGCGCTCAAAGCCCATCATCGAGTAGCTGACGACGACGCTGTCATCCGTGGCGAAATCAAAGGAGTACTCGCCTTGCGGGTTGGAAAAGGTGCCTGCAACCTGCCCCTCGGCTTTCACCGCAACAAAAGGTAACGCCTTGCCGCTCTCGTCTGTAATGCGTCCACGCAATGTACACATGGCCCTCGGCGTGCTTTTTATTGTGTCTGGGCTTTCCGCACGAACGTCAGTCACCTCCTGAGCCATCGCCCAGAGGCAGCAGAAAAGAAAGAGTAGGCAAAATAGGTGTCGTTTCACGACTATATAACGAACGGGCAATCCATTTTATTGTGCCTGCTGGGTGTTTCATTTAAAGGTGATTTACCTTGCGACGAAAATAGCGCGGCGTTGTGGATAAATAAAGAGCCCCGCGACAGAATCGCGGGGCAAAATGGGTGGTAATGAATTAGCGGTTGCCGGTAATCAATTAGCGCTTGGTGTTATAAACCTTGCGGACCTTGCCATCGCTGTAGCGCACGAGGGCGACGCCTTTAGGCAACTCGGATACGCGACGGCCATCGATGGAATAGTAGGCAACAGCAATGGGGTGCGTAGCCTCGACGGAATTGACGTTGGATGGGTCGTTGGTGAAACGCACCTTGACGGTGTAGGCCTTCAGGTTAGAAGTTACCTTAATGGTTGCCACGAGCTCGCCTTCCTGACTGGGTAGGCAGTCGAACTGTACCATAGTGACACCACCTGCTTTGGTGGTGAAATCCTTGGTGAGTGAGCTGCCAGTGACGAGCGTGCATTGCCCGCCCATGCACCATTGGATCTGCGATGGGTCCATCGTGTTGGAGTCGATGGTGAGCAAGGCTGAGCATTTCATTTCTTGTGCGCTTTTGTTGACAAAGACGAGTCCGTTGATGGCATCGGAGGCCGGGTTAGTGTTGCACTCGATGTCGCCCCAGACGGGGTCTAACTCGCCTGCAATCGTAACAGTTGCACCATCGGCAAGTGACTGTCCATGATAACGGAACTCAGCGTCCTGAGCATGGGCTGCCACGAAGGTGGCGCAAAGTAGGAGTAATGATGTAAAGATTCTTTTCATAAGCAATGTTTATTTGTTTTTATTATCGTTTATCGTTTCTGATAGGAACCATTCAGCAGGACATTCAACCACTTGATGGACGCCTTTGTCATTATAGAGGAAGCCCACGATGGAAAGGTTGTCGAGTTGCCATGAAGCGTCAACGTCGCAGTCAAAAGAGAGTTCCTGAATCTGTCCCTGAGTGGCAGTAAACGGGGTGCCCCATGTGCCGTTGACGGAGCGACGGAAGACGTGGTTATGGACGTATGACGGATTCGCCGAGCCGTCGGGCATCATCTGCATAGCGACGATATTGTTCTCGGTGACCCACAATTGCAGCTGGCCTTCGAAAGGCTCACCTACGACGATGACAAGGTCGATATGTAACTTGTTGTCTGCGCTCTCGTACCGTGAATCAATCCTCATGGAAATGTCTGTTGGGACTTGTATGGCTTCGCGTACAATCGTAGCCCAATGGTCAAGAGTGGCTATCTCACCGCGACGATTGATGTAGCCCATAGGCTCTTGTTCAATCTTCCAGTGGTCGTAGTAAGCATCGCCTTCCGCAGTACGCAAGCCGAGTACATTGCCACGAGAATAGACTGCCAGAGGGCCTGAGTGGATGCCAACAGCAATAATGGTATCTGCTCCATATTGCTCCTTGAGTTTCTCTATTTCAAGAGCCGCATTAGGACAGTTGATGCAGCGCTGTCCCGTGAAATCCTCGATGAGAACAGCACGCGTACTAGCCACAGGTGGTACGTAGATGTAACGCTCACTCTCATCGATGGTACTGCAGGAAGATAACGTTAACGAAAACGATAACATTAACAACAAGGACCTAAATTTGTTCGGGAAGGTATTGAGGTGGAGCATGGGCATTCAGAAATTATAGTTATAAGAAAGCGTGAATCCTCGAGTGGCAGGAATCCACCGGCAGACACCTCCCGTGCAGTTGAAGCCGGCACGCGTTCGCCCATAAGCAGCCTGAAGGCGATGGGCTCCAACATTGTAGGTAGCTCCGAACTGATAGTAATGGTTGTGCGTAATACCGACATTGTACATGTCGCTGACCGTGAACATCCAATGAGGGTTCATGCTAAGTTCAAGCAGGCCAAAAGCCCAGTCGCCTTCATCGTCTGGTGTGAAGAGGTATTGCCCCTCGCCACGTAAAGTCAATGTTTTATTGATGCGCCATTTGGCTTCACCTACGACGATGTGGCTGTTGACCATTCCACCCTCACCTTCGACGGCAGTCTTATTGTAGCGTTGGTACATATACATTAGGTTGAGCTTCCAATCGGCTGAAAGCTTTTTGTCCAACTGTACATTCAAGTCCTGATAGTAGGTCTCGTCGCCCCACTTCCAAAAAGGCGAACCATAGCCATTACTGCCCATAACATAGCCATCAAGGGGTTGTTCATGGGTTTCAATGGCATGAACGTGCGAGAAATTGACTTTCAAGGTCGTACCGTACTTGCCACCAAGAAGTGTATGGCGCTTGAAGTTGTAGCCAAACTCCGCCTGATAAGCCCATTCGCCATCGGGATTGGTAGCGTAGGGATAGAGAGCAGCAAGTGCATAGGTGTGGTCAAGGGTGAAGGCTGGCAAGTGGTTGATCATTGACGAGGTGCCAAGAACTTCTCGGTTGCTGCGGAACGACATGTTATCGCTGCGCTTAGCTTGCAGCAAAAGGCTCAGTCCACGCTTGGAGTAACTTCCAGAGAGCATGGCCACATATCCAGGACGATAAATATATGAGTTATCAAAGCACGGATCTTGGGACTTGTGAGCATACTCGGCCAAAAGATTCCAACCTCCCGACTGAAAACGTGCTCGGGCATCGAAAGCATGTACCATTGTCGGCAGGTTCAGACGGTGGGTGACATCAGCGAAGATATCCTCATCTTCCTCATACTTATTGACGTATGAGCCACCGACCGTAAGGTAAGAGCCATGTTTCGATAGCGCAGGAATCCACTCATCGAGACTGAGCTCGGCATCGGCACCACTTACCCACGATTCATTATGTTGCCAATAGTGACGTTGACGGCCACTAAGCACCTTCAAGGCAACGCCCTGGAATGGATTCCAAGAGACATGAGCACCTCGGAGCGAGTTATCGATGCCGAGACTACGCTCTTCGTAGGTTCGAAGGATGAACCCCGAACCGAACTGCTCGTAGAAGTCTCCCAATGTGACAGCACCATTCTTCCAATGAACCTTCGTGTAGAAATGGGCTAAGCCCCAACCATCGAAATCGAACTCGTAACCGGGCAAGGGATATTCATTCCATTCAATACGAGCCCCAGCATCTACATAATGACTTTGCAGACGAAGGTCGGCATAGGTGTTGGCAAGCGCCCACTCATCGTAGTTCTCGGCACCAATCGTCTTGTCTTCTTGCGGCACAAGGACATCGGCCTGAATGCTACCGCTTAGGGTGGCATGGTCGCGCTCGTCTTGGGCATACGCAGCAGAACAGCCCCCTGCAAGGAGAAGGAAAGCTGCCAAGACCGAGCGAAAGAGCTGGCTATGCGTAGGCGACTTGATCAAGGAATCATTCATGGACTAGGCTTATTTCTTGTCTTGAGGCTTGTCTTGTGCCACGAGTTCGCGCACCTTCTCAATGAGTTCCTCTTCTGCGCCATCGGTGTAGCCGTTGTGCTTATAAACGACATTACCTTTGCCATCGCAGATGACGACATAAGGAATCAGTTCACCGCCAAATGTGCGGCGGAGCTCGCTATTGGGATCGAGCAGAACCTCGTAGGTCCAGCCGTGGTTGTCAACGAGAGGCTTTACCTTGTTGATATTCTGTGCGCGATCGATGCTAACAGCGAAAAGCTTAACGCCCGTCTCCTCCTGCCATTCCTCGTAGACCTCTGCAATGGCGTCGAGTTCACGATTGCAGGGCTTACACCACGTAGCAAAGAAATCGATAATGAAGGGTTTGCCGTTATTGGCGAGCGTGTCAACACGGATGCTCTTGCCACTTATGTCCTTCAAAGTGATTTGTGGAAGACGCTGAGCCCAAAGCCCGCTAGCCATCGTCATGAGTAAGGAAAAAGCAATAAGAATACGTTTCATTTGTGAGGTATTTGGGGTTTCTTTGTGCGCAAAGATATACATTATTCGTCGTCCGACCAAAAAAAAAAGGCAGAAAGATGCATTTGCACCCTTCTGCTCATGAAATATCATGCTTTTTTAAGGTTTATTCGCTGACTTTTGAAGAAATAATGAAGTATTCTCTTGAAGCCCGACTCATCGGAGCACGCTGTGAATACCTTGCTCGCGATGATTGATGTCCACTTCGATGCCGTATTTCTTATGCAGATGCTCTGCTAAGTGCTGTGCGCTATAGACAGAGCGGTGCTGCCCGCCAGTGCAGCCGAAGGAGAACATCAAGTCGGTGAATCCTCGTTGGAGGTAGCGCTCGACATGGGCATCGGCCAAGCGATAGACGCTGTCTAGGAAGGTGAGTATCTCGCCATCGTCCTCAAGGAAACGAATGACAGGCTCATCAAGGCCCGTAAGCTGCTTATAGGGTTCGTATCGCCCTGGATTGTGGGTCGATCGACAATCAAAAACATAGCCTCCACCATTGCCACTCTCGTCATCGGGGATACCTTTTCGGTAAGAGAAAGAGAACACTCGTACACGCAACGGTCCTTTTCCGTCGAACTTAGAGAACGTAGCAGGTCCATCGGCAGGGTGAGACTTGTAGACATTGTCCTCGGTTGTTCGGAATCCATCCTTTCGGCGTATCGGTGGCTGCTGTTCGGGTTGGAACTGAGGGAGTTGAAGAAGTCGTGTAAGCAACTCTCGCAAGTAGGGATAAGGACACGCCGACTCGCAGCTGAGCAACTCGCGCAAGTTGGACATAGCAGGAGGTATGCTCTCGAGAAAATGCTTCTTGCGTTCGAAATAACCACGGAACCCATATGCCCCTAGGACCTGAAGGATGCGGAAGAGCACAAACAGACGCAAGCGGCTACGGAACCGTTTCTCGTCCACCTCAACATAATGCTTGAGGTGCTCAACATATAAATCTATCAATTCCTCGCGGAGCTCCGCGCTATAGCGGGCTGATGCTTGCCAAAGGAAACTGGCTACATCGTACTGCACAGGTCCACGACGGCCTCCTTGGAAATCAATGAAGTGTGGCTTGCCCTCGGCATCAAGCATCACATTGCGCGCTTGAAAATCACGATAAAGGAATGCCATCGAAGCATCGGACGTCAAGTCTTTGGCGAAAAGTTTGAAGGTAGCCTCGAGTCTTAATTCGTGGAAGTCGATACCCGTTGCTTTGAGGAAGCAGTACTTGAAATAATTGAGGTCGAAAAGGACACTCGTCGTGTCCATCACGTCCTGAGGATAGCATTGGGTGAAGTCGAGCCCCTCGGCACCAAGGATCTGCATTCGGGGCAGCTCGGCTATAGTCTGACGAAGAAGCTGCTTCTCGGCCTCGTTGTAACGTCCACCAGCATCACGCCCACCTTTCAACGCATCGAAGAGCGAACGGGAGCCTAAGTCTTCCTGCAAATAACGAAAGCCATCGTCGGAGACAGCAAGGACGTGAGGCACAGGCAGATGCTTTGATGCAAAATGGCGTGCGAGGTAGATGAAAGCATGGTTCTCATCGAGCGAGGTGCCGATGACACCGATGATGCTCTTGCCATCAGACGAAGTGAAACGGACATACTGGCGGTTGGAGCCCGAACCCACGATCTGCTCAATGGTCTTAGGCGAGCTGCCCGTGAAAGAGGTATAGAGATTTGTGAGAAGTTTCATGGACGTTAAAGCGTTGCTATCTTACGACGAATCGCAATGATATTGAAAAAAGAGACGAGGACGAAAAGAGCCACACCTAACAAGATTGTCATGGATGTCGAACCTTCCTGCAAGGTTGGGAACATCTGCCATAGGCGTTCAAGATAGTGACCACGAATCCAGAACACGAGCACTAAAGCTAGCACGAGCACCAGCGCGTTCATGCCAACTGTCAGCAGTTGATAGGGTAATGAGACGCGAGCAGGCGAATAGCCTATGAGGCGCAGGTTCTGCAACTTGTCGGCGTTCTTCTGGACGAGCAGATAGATTGAGAGCATCAGAATATAGAATGAAAGGGCGCTGATGAGCAGTCCCACAGCCATTACAATCGCAGCTACAATTTTGAGGAAGTAAGTGGCACGTCCAGCATCGAGACTGTTGTCCTCGAGTTCATAGCCTTTCGCTTGAATATAGGAAGCAATGGCGTCATCTGCGGGATTGGCCACTTCCACGATGAGACGGGTGGGCTTGGCTTTAGCATGAGGAGCCAACTCTTTGTTGCTCTCCAGCATGAAGGACTCTGGTACGAGCACGGTATTCAATCGGGTGCTGAACCCCACGACACGCCCTTTCAGCAGGCGCTCTACTCCACCCTCGCCTCGCAGACGGATGTCCATGGCTATCATGGAGACAACGCCTTCGGACAGCCGAGGAAGGTTCTTCGTTTGGGCAAATCCAAAATTGTAGAGGACAAGATAGGAACGAGGAAGAATAATAGGAACCTCATCAGCAGGCAGATGGGCAGGCCATTTCACATCGACGAAAGCATCAGGGACACTCTCGAAGAACATGTCGGTTCCCATTCCTGTACCGCCCATAGACAACGAACCATAAACTTGGTACTGCGAGGCTGTGAATACTCCGACACGACGAGTAAAGGATTGCGTTTCCAGTTCGCAGATGTCGGCATCGCTGAACGTTTGTGCTTCGCCCTTAATGCCCGAAATGGCGGCAATATGCTTTGAGATAATGATATAGGTATTCTTCATGACACCGTCTTCCCCCGATAAAGCAGGGATGATGTCTTCGTAGAATTGCAACGACAATAGCACGATGAGCATACCCAATAGGTTGGCAAAGAAGAAGCCTACGAACTGCCCTATACTAACATGGCGACGGAGAAGTTTCCAAATGAGTTTCATAGTTTAAAGACTTTATCGTAAGGCAAATCCATGTGATGGCCAATGCTTGTGACTACGACGGCGGCACCCTGACGACGGGCTTCGGCCAGCATCAGTTCGCCCATAACTCTACTATTGTCGTCATCAAGGTGACTCACAGGTTCATCGGCCAGTAAGAAATCAAAAGGTTGGCAGAGTGCACGGATCATAGCCACACGTTGTTGTTGGCCAAAACTCATGAGAGCCAGCTGCGCATCGCGTTTATCAGCAATACCAAGAACTTCGAACCAAGAAGTGATTTCGGCATCACTCTTATGACGAGTCAGTTGGTTCTTGATTTGTACATTCTCCCACGCAGTGAGTTCGGGGAAGAGGCGCAGTTCCTGAAACACATGGCTAAGCGAGTGTTGTCGTAAGGTAGTCCATTCGGAAGTTCTGAAAGCGCTTATGTCACGATTGTCGAAGCAAATTTTTCCTTGATAATCGCGACGATAACCGATGAGGTAACTGCAGAGCGACGACTTGCCCGTTCCTGATGCGGCCTCAATCAGATAGAGTTTGCCACGCTCCATTTGAACGTGCTCATTCCACACTTCAGAATGGATGTCCGTTCGGCCTGCAAACACTTGCGGGAGTGTATGTTGAAGAGTGATTGTTTCCAAATGATGAATAGATATGTGGTAGAGAATTGTGTCGGAAATATAAGCTGCACTCTAGGATGGTTCTTACTTGCCAAGGATGATTTTCTTAACGACGTTAGAACCCTCTGGCGCAACCAACTTAAGGGTGAAATGGCCGACTTCGCCCATCTCTAAGTTGATACGTTGGAACAACAATAATCGGTCGAGTGGAGATGAGCCAGCGAACGTACTGATAAGCACAGTTAGCGGTTGAATATCCAACGATGCATAGAAACGCAGCCCCTTGATGTGACTACGATCGGCCATGAGATAAGCGTTGGGTGTAGCAGACTTCTCAGCATTGGCAAGAGATGATGAACCCGTCAGATAGAGCGTTTTGTCCTTCACCCCAAACCAAGCCTGCTTGTCGTCGAAAACAGCTACGAAGTCATGAGGCGATGCTGCCATCAATTCATAGGCAGGGTTGGCTGCCGCACTCTTTATCCAATAGTCGGATTGAGTAAGAAAATCTTCATTGTCAAGGCGTGCTAAGAGGCGGACCGGCAACTGACGTCGAAAACCCAAGATGAACGAAAGGCTCGTACATTCAGCCGTCAAATCGCCATCGATAGCCTTTAACATTAGGTCGAAATCTACAATGGTATTCAGTCCGATGAGAACCGTTCTTAGGTCGGGAGACTTTCGCAAAAGTTCCAATAACTGTTCGCCCTTGACGTTACAGGTAGTCCAAAGCAATGAACTCTCATCAGCACGGTTGATGAGATCGCCTTTGATGGGACGAAAGATGGAATTGAGTTCTTCGAGACGCTGTTTGAGCTCAACCTGTTCAGCAATGAGGTCGGCATCAATACGGACATCGTCCTTGTCAGAACCAAGTCCTAGAGCCAACTGAATACCATCCAACGATTTCACCTTTAACTGCTTCATCAACAGCTCACGAAAATCATTGGGTAGGACATCGGCTTCTGCCATAGTTGCTATTGGTTCATGTTTCTCCTTGAGGTATGTATACAAAAGAGAGTTGAAAGCACTTTCCTTTTGGCTTTGTTGCATCAGACCAACCATCTTGGCGCGTAAGCCGTCTTGAGCAGAACCTACTGAAGGTCCCATCAACAAAGCTTTATCGTTGTCGAAACACATCAGCCATTTCTGTTCAATAACGCTCCAATGGTAACCTCGCTGTTTCTCAATTTCAGTTGCGCGCCCTTGTTGCATCAAGTGATGACAATTTTCAATTAACGCATCAACATCATCGACAGCAGCAGACATCCCGAGGTCACCAGACTCAGTAATGAACCCATACACGGGACTGTTTAGGTCGAGGCCCAACTCCGTAATGTTCTCAGTCTGCATGATTTGCTGGATGAGTTGTTTCCCTTCTTTACTGCTGAAATCAGCGTCATGCAAGAATGTCATGACATCTATTCGAGCAATTGCAGTGGCATCTTTGGGAACACTAATGAGCGCAGTATCCTTGTGTGAACGCATCAATGAGAACACGGTGATACCTGCAGCCACGATGAGTGCTGCACCTGCGATTATAGATAGTATTTTCTTATTCATTATTATCTTTGTTTTAACGATTAGCCAATCGCATCAGATGAACAGCCACAAGCGCGGCAGTCTCAGTGCGTAGTCGACTGTTTCCGAGCGAGACAGGACGAAAACCATTCGCCTCAGCAGCCTTTACTTCATCTACGCTGAAGTCACCTTCAGGACCTACGAGCACAAGAGCTGGCTGTTGGGATGATAGGACATCTAAAAGGAATGGTTTCGAACCGCCCGAGAGGTCCGCTTCGTCATAACAATGAGCGATGAAGCGTTGCTCGGGAAGATCCTTGCGAGTGATGAATTGCTTGAACGATTCCATCTCTTCGACTTGAGGCTTCCAAGCCTTATGGCTTTGTTTCATAGCTGCTATGACGATTTTCTCTAAGCGATCAGTCTTCACAACCTTACGCTCAGAGAAACGGCAATTCAGTAGCGTCAGTCGGTCCCAGCCAACTTCTGTAGCTTTCTCAGCCAGCCATTCCATCCGGTCCATGTGCTTCGTGGGAGCCACGGCAAGATGAATGCTGCCATGCCATTCAGGTTGTTGCTCAATGCTTTCTTCGATGCGATATCGACAATGGTGGTTGTCTGCTTCTGTAATGATAGCTCTATGGAAACAACCTTGACCATCCATCAAGTACAATTCATCACCAATGCCCATTCGCAAAACACGTAGGGCATGCTGAGCCTCGTCGGATGGCAACTCACCCTTCAATGGCAAAGACGTATAGAAGAATCTAACTTCTTTCATAGTTCTTCGTCAGGAGCACGTTTTGCAATTTCATCACGCAGGCGGGAAGCAAGCTCATAGCTTTCTGACTCGACAGCGTGTTGCAAGGCATCCTCGAGCATCTTACGCGTAAGCGAATTAACATGTAAGGCAAATGAGTTGTCACCCACTTTATGCATATATTGAGCCTCTAATAATTCCTCCTCAATGACAATTGGGCATTGAGCCGTGGTCGCAATCACCAAGGCATCGGGAGCCGAACAGTAGTTCATTCGTTTCTCTACGCCCTCTCGTTCACAAGTCACATTACAGAAGAACGCACCATCTGTGATGCCTGCGAGCTGGACTTGTACAATCTTAATGTCATACATCATCATCATGACATGGAACGCGTCAGGAAGAGTGATTGCAGCTGGGCTGGTGAGCGGTATGCCCGCACGAATAGAGAGTTTCGACGCTCGACGTGTAGACATCAGGACAGGCAGAATCCGCTCTCCACCCTTTTCTTTGAGAAGAATCATCGAGCGATTGGCATCCGAGGCGATTCTAGCTACTGCATGTATCTTTAATTCAACCAGCATGAAGAGTTGCGAACTTACATTAAGCTTTTTTACTGTCCTTGAAGAAAATAGCAAAGAGGACGGCTACCACCAACGCATAGGCAGCGAAGATGAACCAGCAAGTCTGCCAACCTGCAATGGTCTTAGCACCCGTGGCACCTGCAGCTTGAGGATAGAAGACATAGTGATTGATAATCTGTTGGGCAACAATGGTACCGATGAAAGCACCAAGGCCATTGGTCATCATCATAAACAACCCCTGTGCGCTTGAGCGGATGCTTTCATCCGTCTCTTGGTTGACAAACAACGAACCCGAAATGTTGAAGAAGTCAAAAGCTACACCATATACAATCATCGAAAGGATGAACAACCATACGCCTCCACCTGGATTGCCGAGTCCAAAAAAGGCAAAACGAAGCACCCATGCCAGTAAGGCGATAAGCACGACGCGCTTGATGCCAAACTTAGACAGGAAGAACGGAATGAGAAGAATGCAGAGCGTCTCGCTCATTTGCGACAACGAGATGAGGATGTTGGCATGTTGAACACCGAATGTGTCTGCATATTCGGGGATGGAACCGAAAGACGTGATGAAAGGATTGGCAAAACCATTCGTGATCTGTAGGCAGACCCCCAAGAGCATGGCGAAACAGAAAAACATGGCCATCCGAGGGTTCAAGAACAACTTGAAAGCATTGAGCCCAAGTGCTTCTGCCAGAGACTTTTTGGCGGCTCCTTTCTCTATGCGCATACGAGGCATTGTCAATGAATATAGTGCCATTACGATACTCAAGCAACCACTGACCATCCATTGTCCTGGCGTAGACTGAAGACCACATAAATCTACTACCCACATCGTAACGATGAAACCAACCGTTCCCCAAACGCGGATAGGAGGAAAGGCTTTTACGGAATCATAGCCTGCGCCTTCCAGTGCAGCATAAGCAACAGAATAGCCTAAAGCAATGGTGGGCATAAAAAAGGCGACAGATAATGTGTAAAGCGAAAATAGCGGAGCGAACTGGACGGCATCGCCGGCATTGTAAGCATAAGCTGAGGCACCTATCATGAAAAGACCAGCCAACGCATGACAAAGGCTAAGCACTTTCTGTCCCTCTATCCAGCGGTCGGCAACAATGCCCATTAGTGCAGGCATGAAAATGCTCACGATGCCTTGCACCGAATAGAACCAACCGATATTCGAGGCCAGTCCAACACCTGCCAAATAAGTTCCCATAGACGTCAAATAGGCGCCCCAAACGGCAAACTCAATAAAATTGAGAAGCGTAAGTCTTATCTTCAGATTCATATCGCTATATTATATAATAATGTGTGTTTTGCTTTTCGACGGCACAAAAGTACAAAAAACTTTGGAGAATGTACACTTTCGTGGCAACTTTATTGCTAAAAACATTTAACGTAGGCATCTATTCCAACATCTTTAACTATCTTTGCGGCACAAATACAATGAAATGAACATGAAACATCGACTCCTTCTCCTTCTGGCATCTATGCCTATCCTTGTTATTGCTCAAGTGACGTCCTCCGACTATCTTGACAACCTCACGCTTGTATGGCACGACGAATTTGACGTTGCAGGTTCCCCAGATTCCACGCGTTGGTCGTTCGAGCATGGTTTTGTACGCAATCAGGAATTGCAATGGTATCAACCTCAGAACGCCCGCGTCATAGATGGCGTCTTGCAAATAACTGGTCGAATGGAGCAAGTCAGCAACCCACGCTATGAGCCCAACAGTCGCGATTGGCGACGCAATCGTCAACAGGCAAACTACACTAGTGCTTGTCTGCGCAGTATGGGACGCTTCCATTTTCGTTATGGCCGACTGGAGGTTAGAGCTCGAATTCCCATAGCTTCAGGCGCATGGCCTGCAATATGGACATTAGGCAATCGCTGGGGATGGCCCGCTTGTGGCGAGGTCGACGTGATGGAGTTCTACCGTGTGCCTCCTGCCTCTATGGGCATTCACCACACACAAGCTGACCGCGCTCGAACGCTTCCAATCATTCTCGCCAATGCATGCTGGCAGGGTGAGGATGGACGCGATGCTTGGGACACGGGGCGCATACCCCTCTCCCACTTCACCGAGCACGATGTTGACTGGGCTTCGCGGTTTCATATCTGGCGAATGGACTGGACACCTGAAGCTATACGGCTCTACCTTGATGATGAATTGCTCAACGAAATTCTTACAGAACAAGCGGCAAAAGGCGGAGGTCGTCAGCATGATGTGAACCCATTCGCCAATGATGTTGAAGGGTTCGGACAGTACATTTTGCTTAACTTAGCTATTGGTAGTAGTGGTGGCGAAGTCGATGAATTAGCGTTCCCGATGCTCTATGAGGTTGATTACGTACGTGTTTATCAGAATAATAACCACCTCGATAATTATAAACGCTAAGGCCTAACGCCGTCTGGGGCTACCGAGAAAGAATGCAACCTTTGGCTACTTCACATTTTTACCGATGCCGAACACATTCATGTCCACCATTCGCTGGATAAAAAGCCAGGAACCCTTACGCTCTAGATGTGTATGCTCACCCATCCGACAACAGAACGCGTAAAAGCGGGTATCATGCTTTTTGTTCCATTTGATAAACCAATAGAATCCAAAGGTCGACATAAAACTTAAGAATACAACAATATAGAATTGCGTATCGATACTTGCACCCAGCTTCCATGAGAGCAACCAAAGCATCACTGTAAGAAGGTTAGTAGTAACAATGGAAATGGCTGCTCCTACATGGGAGAATCCCATCTCTATATATAAATGATGTAAATGTGTACGATCAGCATGGAAAGGTGACAAGCCACGATACATGCGGGTGGACATCACACGCAAAGTGTCGAAAACGGGTACAGACATAACGGCCAATGCGAATGGTATCAATCCCATACCATCCTTTTCGAAATGAGCACAATGGCCTTCTGTCGAGAGTACGTTGAACACGAATATCGTCATGGCTGTTCCTAACATCAGCGTGCCGCCATCACCAATGAACATTTTAGACCTTCGACCGAATACATTATGAAGGAAGAAAGGCATCAAAGCACCTGCGCAAATAATCGAAAGGCTACCCATGGTCGTATCACCGGCAGCATAGAAGCAGTACGCAAAGCAACTACAGGCCATCATTCCGAAGGCGGGTGAATAGCCATCGACACCATCTATCAAGTTGACCGCATTGATGATGCCTACTCCCGCTAAGATGGACAACGGCACACCATAGACGCCGCTCATGACATTCAAGTGCCACAAACCAAAGAAATGGTCAATGTAGTGACGCGTACTGATGATGATACCCCAGACAAGTATGATCTCCAACAGAAAACGTGTCTGAGCGCGCAACTCACTAATGTCGTCCCAAGTACCGACAACATACATGAATGCCATTGCCAATAGGCAGGGACCTAACAATTCGAAGCTAAAAAAGAATGTGGCAACAAAGGTCGCAAACAAGATGCCTGCGAACACCGCCGTACCGCCCATCACGGGCACAGGGAAACGTTGAAGTTTGCGTGCATCGGGATTATCAACGATATGATGACGGCGGGCAAACCCCAGAACAAATGGATACACAGCCAGCGTGACAACGAATGCCACGATGAACAAAAGTATTCCTATTTGAGTAAAACTCATCTTCAGTTTTCTATTTGCGGCGCAAAGGTAAATACTTTATCTGACTTCTGCAAATTTTTTCAAGAATACAACGTTTTTGCGGCGATATTCATCGCATACCATGACCTTTCACGATAAAAACACACGTTTATCAAAAGGTTTTCTTTATTTCCTTTGGAGATGTTCAAAAAAAAGATTACTTTTGCGCACCAAAAAGGAAAATCATATTCATTACTTTAATTATTATTTTAACTAATGAGTCAAAAACGTGTTTACACCTTCGGTAACGGTAAGGCTGAAGGTAATGCGCAGATGCGCGAACAGCTGGGTGGCAAGGGCGCTAACCTGGCCGAGATGAATCTCATTGGCGTTCCCGTTCCTCCGGGCTTCACCATCACAACCGACGTGTGCAACGAGTACTACGAGGTTGGTCAGGAGAAGATCATGGAACTGCTCAACGACGACGTCATGGCTGCTGTCAAGCACATCGAGACGCTCATGAACTCCAAGTTCGGTGATGCACAGAACCCACTGCTCGTCAGTGTGCGTTCCGGCGCTCGTGCTTCGATGCCCGGTATGATGGATACTATCCTCAACCTCGGTCTGAACGACGAGGTGGCTGAAGGTATGGTCAAAAAGACCAACAATCCTCACTTCGTATACGACAGCTACCGCCGCTTTGTGCAAATGTACGGCGATGTGGTGCTTGAGATGAAGCCCGTTAATAAGACCGACATTGACCCCTTCGAGGAGATTATTGAACAGGTAAAGGCCATCCGTGGTGTGAAGCTCGACAAAGATCTCAGCGTCGACGAGCTCAAGGAACTTGTAGCCCGCTTCAAGAAAGCCATCAAGGAGCGCACCGGCAAGGACTTCCCCAACGATCCTATCGAGCAGCTGTGGGGCGCTATCTGTGCAGTCTTCCGCAGCTGGATGAACGAGCGTGCAATCCTCTATCGTAAGATGGAAGGAATTCCCGACGAGTGGGGAACGGCCGTCAGCGTCATGGCCATGGTATTCGGCAACATGGGCGACACCTCTGCTACAGGTGTTTGCTTCAGTCGTGACGCCGCCAACGGTGAGAACCTCTTCAACGGTGAGTACCTCGTCAACGCACAGGGTGAAGACGTCGTAGCTGGTATCCGCACTCCTCAGCAGATCACTAAGATCGGCTCTCAGCGCTGGGCTGACCGTGCTGGCATCAGCGAGGAAGAGCGCGTGGCTAAGTATCCCTCAATGGAGGAAGCTATGCCCGAAATCTACGCAGAGCTCGACGCTATTCAGAACAAGCTCGAGGAGCACTATCGCGATATGCAAGATATGGAATTCACCGTTCAGGAAGGCAAGCTGTGGTTCCTGCAGACCCGTAATGGTAAGCGCACTGGTGCTGCCATGGTGAAGATAGCCATCGACTTGCTCCACGAAGGCAAGATCGACGAGAAGACCGCCATTATGCGCTGCGAGCCCCAGAAACTCGACGAGCTCCTTCACCCCGTCTTCGACAAGAAGGCACTCACTCAAGCCAAGGTCATCGCTCAAGGTCTCCCCGCTTCTCCTGGTGCAGGCTGTGGTCAGATCGTGTTCCACGCCGACGATGCTCAGGCTTGGCATGCCGACGGCCACAAGGTGGTTCTCGTCCGTATAGAGACCTCTCCCGAGGACCTCGCAGGTATGAGTGCTGCTGAAGGTATCCTCACCGCACGTGGCGGTATGACCTCTCATGCTGCTGTTGTGGCTCGTGGTATGGGTAAGTGCTGCGTCAGTGGCGTAGGTGCCCTCAATGTTGACTACAAGGCCAAGACCGTTGAAATCGACGGCGTAGTCTATAAGGAAGGTGACTTCATCTCCATCAACGGAACAACCGGTCAGGTTTATGCTGGTGAAGTTCCCACAAAGGCAGCTGAACTCAGCGGCGACTTCAAGGAGCTTATGGACCTTTGCGACAAGTACACCAAGCTGCAGGTTCGCACCAACGCCGACACCCCCCACGATGCCGAGGTTGCTCGTGCATTCGGTGCCAAGGGTATCGGTCTGACCCGTACCGAGCATATGTTCTTCGACGACCAGAAGATCATTGCCATGCGTCAGATGATTCTCGCCGACACTGCTGAAGGTCGCGAGAAGGCACTGGCCAAGCTCCTCCCCTACCAGAAGGCTGACTTTAAGGGCATCCTGAAGGCTATGAACGGTCTGCCCGTGAACATCCGTCTGCTCGATCCTCCTCTCCATGAGTTCGTTCCCCACGATCTTGCCGGTCAGGAGACGATGGCTAAGGAGATGGGCGTAGACCTGCAAACCATACAGCGTCGCGTAGAAAGCCTCGCCGAGAACAACCCGATGCTCGGTCACCGCGGTTGCCGCCTGGGTATCACCTTCCCCGAGATTACCGCTATGCAGACACGTGCCATCCTCAGCGCCGCTTGCGAGCTGAAGAAGGAAGGTTTCGACCCGAAGCCCGAGATCATGGTGCCCCTCATCGGTATCCTTTATGAGCTCAAGCAGCAGAAGGCTATCATCCAGAAGGTCGCTGCCGAGGTATTCGCAGAGTATGGCGTAGAGGTTGAGTTTGAGATTGGTACGATGATCGAGATTCCTCGTGCAGCCCTCACCGCCGACCGCATCGCCACCGAGGCCGAGTACTTCTCATTCGGTACCAATGACCTCACACAGATGACCTTCGGTTACAGCCGCGACGATATTGCATCGTTCCTGCCCGCATATCTGGAGAAGAAGATTCTGAAGGTTGACCCCTTCCAGGTGCTCGACCAGAACGGCGTCGGCAAGCTCGTGAAGTATGCCGTCGAGAAGGGCCGCGAAGTTCGTCCCAGCCTCCGCTGCGGTATCTGCGGCGAGCACGGTGGCGAGCCCACCAGCGTCAAGTTCTGCGCCAAGATTGGCCTTAACTACGCCTCCTGCTCACCCTTCCGTGTGCCCATCGCACGTCTGGCTGCCGCACAGGCAGCAGTTGAGGAGTAAGCTAATTCCTACATTATAAATGAGAGACCTGTCCGTTTGGGCAGGTCTTTTTTGTGTTCCCGCGAGGCCTTTTGTCGTTTTGGAGACAAAAAAGTCGTATAATGTACGATATTTTACATGTTTATTTGGTGGTTCAGCATTATCTCAGTATCTTTGTTGCAGAAACCACGACGTTAAGCAATATGTTTCGTCGCACACAGTTGATGGCGAATTTGTGCAAGTGCCGCGTGCACAATTGCAGAACAACCAAGCATTAAATTAAAGAGGCCTAAATCTCATTTTCCCTAAACCTCTGCCACGATTTGGCATAGCCCTCGTGTACTTTTGCGGAAAAAACAAAGAAATATGGACAACGACAGAGGACAAAGTCTGATAACCAAATATGTCTGGGTGATAGAGACCATCTATCGCAAAAGAAAGATTTCATTCAAGAAATTGAACGAACTATGGCTTCGCGATGACATCAGCCGTGGCGTGGATATACCCAAACGAACTTTTGACAACTGGCGATCTGTCATC
>CADCOX010000140.1 GCA_902803195.1 uncultured Bacteroidales bacterium | reverse complement strand
TGGTGTCCGTTACTTTGTACTGTCCGGCCTTGGCAATGCTCTTGACGGTAGCCGTGCCCTTCATCTGGAAGGGAGCCATAATCTTCAACGGTTGGCAGTTCTCTTCAACCTTGCCGAGCCAGTCGCTACCGACGACCTTGTCGCCGACCTTCACGATGGGCTCGAAGTCCCAGAGGCGCTCGCGGTCGAGCGGGTCGGTGTACTGTCCGCGCTTGAGGAAGACGCCCTCCATCTTGTCGAGGTCGTTCTGCAGACCGTCGAAGTTCTTGCTGAGCATGCCCGGGGCAAGCTGTACCTCGAGCATGTGGCCTGTGAATTCGGCCACAGCGCCCACTTTCAGGCCGCGGGTACTCTCGAATACCTGAACGTAGACGTCCTGACCGATGACCTTGATGACCTCACTCATGAGGCGGTCGCCGCCGGTCTCGATATAGCAGATTTCTCCCTGCTTCACCGGTCCGTCCACGCGGAGCGTTACCATGTTGGCGATAACGCCACTTACTATTCCTTTTGTCATAAATATATTTATTTGTTTATTTCCTTATAAATTCCTCTGGCACCTTGGCCTCGCCACGTAGGTTCTCGATGATTTCGGTGAAGCGCTGGCGGCCGAACTCGGGGTCGAGCAAGGCCCAGCGTTCGAGAATCTCGCTGCGGACAACGTAGGCGAAGAGGGCTGTGATATCGAAGGGCTCAAAGAAAGTCTTCTCCTCGAGCCAGTTCCAACGGAGGGCGTCAATCATGCGCTCCTTCTCGACAGGGTCGGAAGTCTCTGCTGCCTGCATGAGGTCCTTCACGTAGTCAAGTTCAGCGCTGAGTCCGAAGTCGGGCTGGTTGGACTGCTTCAAGAGGGCTTCAACAACAGGGCCGTCGCCTTGTACATATTCGTCCAGCGACCATCCTTGGCGTCGGGCAATGAGGGCGGTGAGGATATTGAGGATGTTGAAGTTCAGGTCGTACCACTCAGCCATCATCGTATTGGGACATTCGCGAGCGTAGTCGTAGTAGGCCAGCAGGGCCGCATCTCGTGCGAACCAATTCGTCTGCCCGGCGTGAGCGTCGTAGTCGCGGACGAAGTCGGCCATGAAGGCAGGAAAGCCCTTCACGGTACCTTCCATAGCGCGTGCCTCCTCGATGAGTTGGCTCAGGGCCTCGCGGTCGTAGTGGCCTCGCTCGTCGAGCTCTGCTTCGTCATCGGACAGCAGTGCCACAAGGTTCTCGCAGTCGAAGCGCAGGAAGTAGCGCTCCATCAGTCGAGCATCCTGAGGTTCCAGGACGTCAGCCAACTCCTCTTTCAGCTGGAGGAGTGTGTGCTGCGGCTGTGGGTCCGTGAGCTTGACCGTCGGCAGGCCTGCCATGAAACAATAGTAGTTTGCCATGTATATTAAAGTTGACAAGTTGATAAGTAGACGAGTTGACGAGCTTTTTCTTTCCCTATGGGCGAGAGACATTGCTTCCACAAGTGAAACAACTTGTCAACTCGTCAACTTGTTAACTTGTTTACTCAGATTCAGAACAGCATATCAATCAGTTGCGGGCGCAGGAAGTTCTTGAAGTAGCTCTCGAGCTCTTCCTTGCCGAAGTCTACGCGGTAGCTCCCGTCGGCGGGCTGCACCGTGAAGAGCGTCTGCTTGCCGTTGACTTTCTCAATCTTCACGCCCTTGTCGAGCAGTGCCTTAGCTTCTTTTGCGAAGTAAGCCTTCAGCGCTTCGGCATCCTCGGTGCTGATGACGATGTCCTGCTTCTTAGCCCATTCCGTAGCGAGAGCGACGGTGAACTTTCCGAGGAAATTCTTGTCGTCGGTGAGTCCTTTGACGCTTTGGCTGACAATCTTGTCGCTGACGACGTTGGCGATTTCGCTCTTCAGGGCGTTCAGCGCCTGCCCCGTGTAGAGCTTGAGCTCGCTCTTGGTGTTCTGGTCGAGTTCGGCGGCTGCTTTCTTCGACTGTTGTTCGATGGCTTCAGCCTGTGCCTTCGCATCAGCTACAATCTTTGCAGCCTGCTCTTTGGCCTGAGCGATAATCTGGGCGGCCTCAGCCTGTCCTTTCTCGACGCCTTCGCGACGGATTTTGTCGGTGAGTTCTTGGATTTTTTCCATTATTTTATGCAGTATTTTATAGTGATTTGCGGTTTTGCGCGCACAAAAGTAGTCATAATTTGCCGTGTGACAAAACTTTGATTCCTTTTTTATTATTCTCAAACCTTTTTATCATCATTATTATAGCCTTTTAGAGCAAAAACCATCCTCCTTTGCCTTTTATTGGAGGAAAAATGATGTTTAGTCGCTAAAAAAGTTTGCATTTTCGATAAAAAAAAAGAACTTTGCAGCAGATTCGTTTCAAAGGCAATCGATTTTAGCTATTTCATAGAATTCTTCAACCCTTAAAACCCGTTATACGATGAAAAGACTGACCTCCCTCCTCGTGTTCGTCTTGGTCGCTGTGATGGCTCATGCTCAATGGCAACCACAGGGCGAAAAAATCAAAACACAGTGGGCCGATAAGGTGAATCCCGCCAGCGTCCTGCCCGAGTATCCGCGGCCTATCATGGAACGTGCTGAATGGCTGAACCTCAATGGCCTATGGGACTATGCTATCCGTCCTGCCGGACAAGTGGCAGCCGAGAGCTATGATGGTAAGATTCTGGTGCCGTTTGCAGTCGAGTCGAGCCTCTCGGGCGTACAAAAGACAGTGGGCAAGGACAATGAGTTGTGGTACCACACCACTTTCGCCGTGCCCAAGGGTTGGAAGGGCCGCCACGTGCTGCTGCACTTCGGTGCTGTCGATTGGCGTTGCGAGGTCTTCGTGAACGATATCAAAATCGGTGGCCATCAAGGCGGTTATGCTGCTTTCTCGTTCGATATCACCCCCTATCTATCGGGCAGTGGTAAGCAGGAACTGGTCGTGAAGGTGTGGGATCCTACCGACGACGGCTACGGCGGTATCGGAAAGCAGCGCAACAAACCCAACGGCATCTGGTACACGTCTGTGACCGGCATCTGGCAGACCGTGTGGCTCGAGCCCGTAGCTGCCAAGCATATCGCACAAGTGATTCCTCAGCCCGACATCGACAACCATAAGTTGGTCGTTGAGACAAAGACCGCTGGAACCGATGTCGGTGATATCGTGAAGGTTACGCTTCGCGATGGAAAGACAGTTGTCGCTACAGGAATGGCCGCTGCCGGGCAGAAGGTGGAGTTGGCTGTGAAGAATGCCAAGTTGTGGAGTCCCGATAGTCCTTTCCTCTACGACATGAGCGTGGAGTTGCTCAACCAAGGTCGCAGGCTCGATGCCGTCAAGAGTTATGCCGCTATGCGTAAGATTTCACTCGGCCGCGACAAGGATGGTATCGTGAGGATGATGCTCAACAACAAGCCGCTCTTCCAGCTCGGTCCGCTCGATCAAGGCTATTGGCCCGACGGACTCTACACGGCGCCCACCGACGAGGCTCTGCTCTATGATATCCAAAAGACTAAAGACTTCGGCTTCAACATGATACGCAAGCACATGAAGGTGGAGAACGATCGCTGGTTCACGCATTGTGACCGTTTGGGAATCCTCGTTTGGCAGGACCAGCCGATGTCCGACGACGGGCCTGGATGGAACAATCGAACCTATTGGAATCGCAGCGACGAGGGACGTCGCTCGCCGGCCTCTGAGGCCAACTTCCGTGCTGAGTGGCAGGAGATTATCGAGCAGTTCCGTGCTTATCCTTGCGTCGTCGTGTGGACGCCCTTCAATGAGTCGTGGGGACAGTTCAAGACGAAAGAGATTGCGGAATGGACCAAGCAGTTGGACCCCTCTCGTCTGGTGAATCCCGCCAGCGGCGGCAACCACTTCATGACAGGCGACATCCTCGACCTTCACAACTATCCTGGTCCCGACATGTATCTGTTCGATGCTACGCGCGCTACAGTCCTCGGCGAGTTTGGCGGCCTTGGCCTCGCACTCGAAGGCCATTTGTGGCAGCCCGATCGCAACTGGGGTTACGTCCAGTTCAAGAATTCCGATGAGGTCACCGAGCGTTATGTCGAGAATATGCGTGCGCTCAAACCCTTCATTCAGAGAGGTTTCGCAGCTGCTGTCTACACGCAGACAACGGACGTGGAGATAGAAGTGAACGGCCTTATGACCTATGATCGCAAGGTCATCAAAATCAAGGAAGCGCCTATGCGTGAGGTCAATCAGGAGATTGTCAACAGCCTGAAATAGGGTGCCGTTCTTCCGTAACCAGCATTCACGTTCGCTCTTGTCTGCCGTCCTCTTCTTTCGTGAAGCGAGTTGTGACTGGTCGTTGTGGGCAACGCGAATAATGGCTTCGTCCTTCGCGACAGCATGTGAAGGCTCTTGGATACAGTCGATAGCAAATGAACGTCTATTCGCAGGAGGTGGATCACCATGGTGATCCACCTTTTACGTATATACGTGTAAGCCTTAGCGAATATA
>CADCOX010000139.1 GCA_902803195.1 uncultured Bacteroidales bacterium | reverse complement strand
CGATAGAATCGAGCCTTATGCGTCGATATTCGCGTAGTTGGCATTGCGCTCAATGAACTCACGGCGTGGTGCAACGTCTTCACCCATAAGCATGGAGAACACGTAGTCGGCGCCTGCGGCATCCTCGATGGTTACCTGCTTGAGGAGACGTGTCTCGGGGTTCATTGTGGTCTCCCAAAGCTGTTCGGGGTTCATCTCACCAAGACCTTTGTAGCGCTGAGTGTAGACGCCTTGCTCTTGTCCGTCGTTGTACTTGAGCAGGAACTGAAGGCGTTGCTGGTCGTTGTAGCAGTACTCTTCGATCTTGCCCTTCTTGCAGCGATAGAGCGGGGGAGTGGCGATGTAGAGGTGCCCTTTCTGGATGAGTTCGGGCATATAGCGGTAGAAGAGGGTCATCAGGAGGGTGTCGATGTGGTAACCATCGACGTCGGCGTCGGTCATGATGACAATCTTGTGGTAGCGCAGTTTGTCGTAGTTGGCTTCCTTGCTGTCCTCGCCAAGGCCGTAGCGAACGCCAAGAGCCTGGATGATATTGTTGACCTCTTCGTGTTCGAAAGCTTTGTGCCACATAACGCGTTCGACATTGAAGATCTTACCGCGGATGGGGAGGATAGCCTGGAAGTGGCGGTTACGGCCCTGCTTGGCGCTTCCGCCTGCGGAGTCGCCCTCAACGATGAACATCTCGCAGTTGGCGGGGTCGCGGTCAGAGCAGTCGGCGAGTTTGCCGGGCAGACCACCTCCGCTCATGGGCGACTTGCGCTGCACACTCTCGCGGGCTTTGCGGGCTGCTACGCGTGCGGTGGCGGCCAAGATGACCTTGTCGACGATGAGCTTAGCCTCCTTCGGGTGCTCTTCGAGATAATTGGAGAGCGCTTCGCCCACAGCCTGCTGAACGGCACCTGCAACTTCTGAGTTGCCGAGTTTGGTCTTGGTCTGGCCTTCGAACTGAGGTTCGGCTACCTTGATGCTGATGACGGCGGTGAGGCCCTCGCGGAAATCTTCGCCGCTGATCTCAACCTTGTTTTTCTCGAGTTTCTCCAACTCTTTGGCGCACTGCTCCTCGGCATACTTCTTCAACGTGCGAGTGAGCGCCATGCGGAAACCCTGAAGGTGGGTGCCGCCCTCGATGGTGTTGATGTTGTTGACGTAGGAGTGGAGGTTTTCGCTGTAGGCGGTGTTATACATAATCGCTACTTCGATGGGTATGCCCTGCTTCTCGGTGTTCAGGTAGATGACATCGTTGAAGAGGTGCGTACGGGTGCTGTCGATGTAGCGTACGAACTCGCGCAGACCATCCTTTGAGTAGAAGACGTCCTGGCGTGTATTACCTTCGTCGTCGGGGCGCTTATCGGTCAAGGTGATGGTGATACCAGCGTTGAGGAAGGCGAGTTCACGCATGCGGTTGGCAAGGATGTCGTACTTGTATTCGGTAGTGATGAAGATGGAGTCGTCGGGCCAGAACTGCTGGCGCGTGCCACGTAGTTCGGTCTCGCCAATCGTCTTCACGTCATAGAGGGGCTTTCCCTTCTCGTATTCCTGCTGATAGATTTTGCCGTCGCGGAACACTTGGCTGATCATGTGCTTGCTAAGTGCATTAACACAGCTGACGCCAACGCCGTGGAGACCGCCTGATACCTTGTAGGAGCCTTTGTCGAACTTACCGCCTGCGTGGAGCACGGTCATGACGACCTCGAGAGCGCTCTTCTGCTCCTTCTCATGCATATCGACGGGGATGCCTCGACCATTATCTTGAACGGTGATGGAGTTGTCGGTGTTGATGGTTACTTCGATGTGTGTGCAATATCCGGCGAGGGCTTCGTCGATGGAGTTGTCGACGGTCTCGTAGACGAGGTGGTGCAGACCCTTCTCGCTGATGTCGCCGATGTACATGGCGGGACGCTTGCGCACGGCCTCAAGTCCTTCGAGGACTTGGATGTTACTGGCACTATACTCGGTGCCGTTCTTGATTTCTTCTTCCATTGGGAGTTGTTTCTTCTTGGTTTTGCGTGCAAAGATAGTAATAATATCTGAGAAACGAAAGAATCCTCGATAAAGAATTTTGCTTTTTCACATCTTTTCACGCGCGCGCACACGCGCGCACACATAAATAATAAAAAGAACGATGAACCTCTCGGCCCATCGTTCTCAAAACGGATTGTGTAACTATTTGCTATGGACTATAATTGGACTAATGTCCAGCGAGTTTTTTATCCGAGTTTCTGGATGTAATGTGCAAGCTTTGACTTCAGATTCGAAGCCTTATTCTTGTGGATGAGCTTGGTCTTAGCCAGCTTGTCGAGCATCTTCTGCACGACGGGGTACTGCTTCTCGGCCTCTGCCTTGTCGGTCGTGGCGCGGAGCTTGCGGACAGCAGAACGCATAGCCTTACCATAGTAGCGGTTGTGGAGGCGGCGCTTCTGCTCCTGACGGATTCTCTTGAGTGATGACTTATGATTTGCCATTTCTTTTTTTAATTCTTTTTTTTCGTTTAACTTTAGTAGTCCATAGCAGAGTCGAACTGCTCTTTAGAGAATGAAAATCTCTCGTCCTAACCGATAGACGAATGGACCGTGGGTGATGTAAATGGACTCACATAGATGCGCGAGAGCCGATTTGCGGGTGCAAAGGTACGGCAAAAATCAATACGCGCCAAACTTT
>CADCOX010000138.1 GCA_902803195.1 uncultured Bacteroidales bacterium | reverse complement strand
GGTTTTGGTTTCGATGTTCATCAATTAGTGGTTGGCCGCGAGTTGTGGCTCGGCGGTATTCGTTTGGAGCATTCGATGGGGCTACTGGGCCACTCGGATGCCGATGTACTCATTCATGCTATTTGCGATGCGCTGCTTGGCGCTGCCAACATGCGCGATATCGGTTATCACTTCCCCGATACAGGTGCTGAGTTCAAGAACATCGACAGTAAGATCCTCTTGCGTAAAACCATTGAACTCATTGCCACGAAAGGATATCGCGTAGGCAATATCGATGCTACCGTTTGCGCCGAGCGGCCTAAACTGAATCCGCATATTCCTGCTATGCAGGCTTGTCTGGCAGAGGTGATGGGCGTTGACGTGGATGCCGTGAGCATCAAGGCCACCACGACCGAACGCCTTGGCTTCACAGGGCGTGAGGAAGGCATCAGCGCCTATGCTGTCTGCTTGATAGAGCGCGACGCATAAGGCATTGTCGTTTATCCATCTTTGAGCTAACAAAAGTCATTTTCATCTTTGAGATAGCAAAACGAACAGGGACGCGGAATAATCTGCGTCCCTGTTCGTTCTGATTTATCCGTGTGGCGTCCCTTAGAACGCAGCGTTCTTCGGCGTGCGGGGGAAGGGAATCACGTCGCGGATGTTCTGCATACCTGTCACGAAGAGGATGAGGCGCTCGAAGCCAAGACCGAAACCAGCGTGAGGGCAACTGCCCCAGCGGCGGGTGTCGAGATACCAGTCGAGGGTCGTTGTGTCCATCTGGCGGTGGTTGATCTCTGCCATCAGTTTGTCGAAGTCCTCCTCACGGACGCTTCCACCGATAATCTCGCCGATAGCGGGGAAGAGCACATCGGTGCCTTGCATCGTAGGACCGGGAGCTACGGAGCCTTTGTAGCCAACGGAACCCTCGCCCTGAGGCGTGTTCTGCTTCATGTAGAACGCCTTGATGGAAGAGGGATAGTCGGTCATGATGACCGGCTTGCGGAAGTGCTCCTCGACGAGGTAACGCTCATGCTCGCTGGCCAGGTCATCGCCCCAGTTGCAGGGGAACTCGAACTTGTGGCCATTCTTGATGGCTTCCTGAAGGATGCGAATGCCTTCGGTGTAAGGCAGACGGACGAAGTCTTCCTTGAGTACGCCCTGAAGACGTTCGATGAGGGTCTTGTCGATCATCTTGTTCAGGAACTCGAGGTCATCCTGGCAGTTGTCGAGAGCCCAACGGACGCAGTACTTGATGAAGTCCTCCTCGAGGTCCATGAGTTCCTCTTGGTCGAGGAAGGCGACCTCAGGCTCAATCATCCAGAACTCAGCCAAGTGACGTGGCGTGTTGCTGTTCTCTGCGCGGAAGGTGGGACCGAAGGTGTAGATGGCACCAAGGGCCGTAGCGCCGAGTTCGCCTTCGAGCTGTCCGCTCACGGTGAGCGAGGTCTGCTGTCCGAAGAAATCGTCGTCGTAGATAATCTTGCCGTTCTCGTCCTTCTTCAGGTCATAGAGGTTCTTGGTCGTGACTTGGAACATGTTGCCAGCGCCCTCGCAGTCGGAGGCTGTAATGAGAGGCGTGTGGAAATAGAAGAAGCCGTGCTCGTGGAAGTAGGTGTGAATGGCCATCGCCATGTTGTGGCGGATGCGCATGATGGCACCGAAGGTGTTGGTGCGCAAACGCATGTGGGCGTGCTGGCGCATATACTCGAAGCTCTGTCCCTTCTTCTGCATGGGATAGTCGGCGCCGCAGGTGCCGAGGACCTCGATTTTTGTAGCTTGGATCTCGACAGCCTGTCCGCTGCCGACGCTCTCCACGAGTTGTCCTTCCACGCTGAGGCAGGCGCCCGTAGTGACGTTCTTCATCAGTTCCTCGTCGAACTTCTCGGCATCAGCAACGACCTGAATGTTCTTGATGGTGGAGCCATCGTTTAGGGCTATGAAGTAGACGCTCTTGGAGCCGCGGCGCGTGCGAACCCAACCTTTGGCGCAGACAATCTCACCCCCCGGTTGGGCGGCAAGGAGATCGATTATTTTTGTTCTTTTCATTATTGATAGGTTTTATTCAAGAGTTTCTAGATGGTCTAGATGCTCTAGATAGTCTAGATGCTCTAGATATTCAAGATTCTCTAGATATTCTAGATTCTCTAGATTTTCTAGACTCTCTAGATAAATTTACTCAAATGCACCCATGCGGAGCATGTTGACCTCTTGCTCGGTGAGGTAACGCCAGTCGCCGCGCTTGAGGTTCTTCTTGGTCAGACCTGCGAAGAAGACACGGTCAAGCTTAGTGACCTTGTAGCCGAGGTGCTCGAAGATGCGACGGACGATGCGGTTGCGGCCGCTGTGGATCTCGATGCCTACCTGCTTCTTGTCAGTCTCGGAGGCATATTCGACGGCATCTGCGTGGATCTCGCCATCATCGAGCTGGATGCCCTCTGCAATCTGACGGAGGTCGGCAGCTGTGACATTCTTGTCGGTGTGGACGTGGTAGATCTTCTTCTTGAGATACTGCGGATGAGTGAGCTTAGAGGCCAGTTCGCCATCGTTGGTCAGGAGGAGCACACCCGTAGTGTTACGGTCGAGGCGACCAACGGGGTAGATGCGCTCATCGCAAGCACCCTTGACGAGATCCATGACCGTCTTGCGGTTCTGGGGATCGTCGCTGGTGGTGACGTAATCCTTCGGTTTGTTGAGGAGCACGTAGACCTTCTTCTCGATGCGGACGGGCTGATCGTGGAACTTGACCTCATCGGAGCGTTTCACTTTCGTGCCGAGTTCGGTGACGACTACGCCATTCACGCTGACAACACCAGCCTGGATGAAGGTATCGGCCTCGCGACGCGAGCAAACGCCAGCATTAGCGAGGAACTTGTTCAGACGAATAGGTGCTTCGGGGTCGATGTGAGCCTCGGAGTATTCGATGCGCTTCTTGAAGCTGTATTTCGCATTGGGGTTGTAGCCGGGTGTGCGCTGCTTGCGCTGACCGCCGAAGCCGCCGCGCTGCTGGAAACCGCCACGCTGCTGGAAACC
>CADCOX010000137.1 GCA_902803195.1 uncultured Bacteroidales bacterium | reverse complement strand
ATACTGGAACATACTGCCGTCGAAAGGTGCTCGCAACACCCAACGATCGTCGGCGCCAATCTCCACGTCGCGGTAGGTGTCGTAGCGGCGAATCTCGATGTCGCCATTGGGCTGCTCGATGAGGATCATACCCTCAGTAACACGCTCATAACCCTCGGGATGAATGCCGGCATCTACAGCATTCGGGTGAATCTCCGAGTAGTTGGTGCTCGCTGTGTTGATGGCTGTGTAGTAGTTCATGTGTTTGCTGGCGGGATTGGCACCCTGATGAATACTGCGCGGATCGCCGAGGGGATAGTGGCTATGGCCCACGAACACCACCACCTGCGGATACTTGTTCAGGTACTGGTTGAGAACCTTCATGGCCCATGCCTCGCCGTTCTCATACTCAGCCCATGCGCTGTAGCACGTCCAACGCGGCGGCACATGCGTGAACACAAAGATGGGCTTGCCGGGAGCATCGGAAGCGGCTTGTGCCAGATATTTCTCCAGCGTAGTGCATGAAGTCCGGGGATAGGCGTTCGTGCCGTTCTGCTCATTGGACAAGTCGTTGTTGGCACCCGCGAAATCGCTGATGGAGATGAACGGGTAGCCCTTGATGAGGACATACTGGTGGAAGGGATAGGCCTTGCCATCGTTGAACGCAGCCAGACCTTGCTGGTAGTTGTTCTTACCATTGCTGTCGAAGTTGTCGTGATTGCCCATCATAAAGAGGAACTTACCCACAGGATTCACGATGTTCTCGGAGCTGCTGAAAGCCCGCACGAACGAGGGGTACTGACTGGACCAGCCGTTGTCAGTTAGGTCGCCCACGACGGCCATCAAGTCCACAGCGCCGTGCCCTGTCAGGTTCTTCAGCGCCTGCGACAATTTGCCTTCCCAACCTATGCCGAGCGAGTTGCCTACATGCGTATCGGAAATGACCGAGAACACCAGGCGCGCCTCCTGACGGACGGTGAGCGTCAACGGATGAAAGTCCTTGCTCTCCACCTTCAGTGTAGCCGTGCGGGCATCGACGCCTTCGTTCTGGGTGACGATCAGCTTCAACGTCTTGCCTTCCAACGAAGCCTGACACCATTCGGCATCGCTCGTGACAGATGGATTCTTGGGAACGTCAAGGCCCTTCTGCAGCTGGTTTGTCTCCACTTCGATGGTGCGTGTGCCGGCTCCGAAGGGGATGCTGATCACGCCCTCCTCGTCCTGACCGGCATTGAATGTAGCTGCGCCGGGTGTGGCCAGCGAACTGACAAAATACTTCTGTGCATTAACAGACGGAGAGATAATAAATAATAAAGAAGAAATGAAAAATAATAAATATGACCGTTTCATAATCTATCGAGTTTCAATTTTCAAGTTTCATTGTCCATTGTCCATTGTCCATTGTCCATTCTCATGGCACCAATACTTTCACCGTTTTCTTCGGTGTCTTCACGAAATACACGCCGGTTGCCAAAGCCTTGTTGTGTGGCATCTCTTTGCCTTGGGCGTTGAATAGCTTCCAGCGTCTGCATCCTTCGACCATCACACGCTTGTTCGCCACGCGGATTGTGAATTTCGTCGCGGCATCGTTGATGGCCGTTATGGTCTCCACCAGCATGAATTTCCAGCCGATGACCGATGTGCTCAAGTTGTCAGTAGGGTAGGTCAGTGCCTCTGAGCCCTCCTCGGCCAATGCCAGACAGCGGTTCACACCGTCGTTCTCCACGCTTTCCAACTTAAAGGCGTTGTTGCCGAGGGCTGTAATCTTGAAGCCCTGCGAGCGAGGAATAATTGCATAGTCCGGAGCATTCTCCTCGGCAACGGCCGTGCGGTTGTGATTGCCGTTGTTCATGGAGAAGTTCGTAATCTGACGCCCTGTGTAACCATTGCTCAGCAGTATCTTCCCGTCTTCGCCCGCCGTCAGTTTCCATCGCGACATCGGATCGGTCGTTTCTGTCTGTTTCATCTCTATGCCGACATGCATAACAGCACTTTCGTCTTCACCGATACCATTCGTCATAACCCACTCTTGCATACCTGGCACTGCACTGCAGATGCGGTACCAATATGTTGTCTCGCCGTTGCTCATCTGCAACTCCGATGTGAATTCTTGAGCACCTGCCGTTGCTGTCATCAGCAGCGCAACGCCCAAAAGCATGTTCCTAATCTTTCTCTGTTTCATAATTTAGTTAGCTTTAAACTATAAAAATGCGGTTTGATTGAAGTTAGAAAGTTTCATTTGATGTGCAAAGATACAACGTTTTTCTGAATTGAGTTAACAAATCACACACTTTTTTTATGATTAATGAACGGGAGAACAAATAAAGCTCATTGAGGAGAAGATGCATAAGTAATTATTCCTTGCTCTCTGGTAGGAGAACTACAATCTTAACATCAGTACGAAGCGCGACAGACAGCCTGATGCAATGGATTAAAGGGCATCCAGGGCTGATACAGAAACTGCAGAAGACGATGTTGAAACCGAGACAGAAAATGCTCACCCCGTTACAGGTGAGCATGATCATAAAGTACTTGGAAGAGCCGTAGAAAAATAACCTTCAGATTATAGATTCGGCATTTCTTATGTGGTATTTAGAGCTTAATATACCAGCGTTGTCAGTAATACTGCATCACTTGGATTTCACCAACACGCCGGTGGCATATTCATTCGTCTCCACAAAGCGTGAGAAGTTCTTATGGGTGATCAACTCACGATTCACGCTAACGTGCTGCAGCGTGACACCATCCACCCGGCGATCGGCGTCAAGCCCCTTGATGGTACTGAGGGGCAGCTGGCTGGCATCGCCGAGGAAGCGGATGTGCTTGAAACAGACATCCTCGATATGGTGACCGGCTGTGTTGTAGGGACATATCTCCACGGCAAACATCTGACCTCCACGGGTGTGATCGAGCCAAATGTTGCGGAAAGTAATATGGCGAAATGTGCCCTCGTCGCAGCCCATGACGGCCATAGCGCCACGCCAAGGCCACGTTGTTTCACGAGCTTCCAGAATCTGAATGTCCTCGAAGAGTATGCTGTCCATCGCCAGTTCGGGTTTTGTCTCGGGACCTACGAGGAGATTATGGGCACAATCGGCCCAAAGGGTGCAGTTTGTCATGGTGATGTTTGAGGTGGTATGTCCCGTAGGTGAATGGAAGTTCTTGAGCGAGATATTGTCATCGTAGTTGCGGAGGAAGCTGTTGCGAATGAGTACGTGGCGCGTGTTGAGAAGGTCGATGCCGTCGGAGTTGCGCATCCAACACACCTGCTTGATATTCTCCATGCGCAGTTGGTCGCAATCGGCGAAGCAGAGCGTCCATGAGGGCGAGCCGCGGAAGAAGATGCCTTCGACCTCGATGTCGCGGCATTGGCGCATATAGATGAGCGACTTGCGACGGGTGAAGTCGTGCTCGTTGCCGGAGCCGCACAGGATGCCGCGCCCCATGATGCGGATGTGTTCTGCCTCCTGCGCCTCGATGCGGCCATAGACAATGGCACCCTCATCCAGGAAGAGTGTCTGCCCGGAATGCAGTGTGATGAGCCCCACCTCGTGTTCGCCGGGGCCGTAGTAGATGAGATTACCCTCATCGGCGGGCTTCACGACAGGCAGGTCGGGAAAGACGAAAAGGTTGTGATCGCGGTCACCGTCGAACTCCACGCTCACCTTCTGCCACGGGTAGAGCCGAAAGCGCACAGTGTGCCCGTCCACGCGTCTGGTTTTAATATGATAGGCCGTGGGTCGAATCTGCACTTCGTGGAAAGGCGTTCCCTGACGCTTCACCTCCACCTCTACATGGTTGCTGCCCTTGGCATTGAACCCGTCAGTGAACAGGGCTACGCTCATCAGCGTGCGAACTCGCCCGAGGGTGTCTGTGCCGTTAGGGCCTCGGTCGCCATCCGGACCGCGTCGGTCGATGTTTGACACCAATGCCCCAACCACCTTGGCGGGTTGCCATTCACCGCGTCCCGAACGTACCCTTACCTCATAGTCCGACATGTGGATGCGCTCACGCTCACTCAGCGTCGCATCATCCACTGATTGCCACTGTTGTGCCCGCAGGCTGCCAGCCCATGTGAGGAGACATACGCCAAGGATGCTGACAATGTTTTTAAGCTGTATCATTATGCTTATGGCGTTATGATATAAATGAAGGATAGACTGATGCTAATTTGCTTCGGTTTTATCTTTTCTATGAGCCTTGAAATCGTTCCACAGATACTTGATGAATGGGATATCGATATGGTAGATAAGGCCTACGACGGACATCAAGAGCATGATGAGATAGGACCCATAGGCTAAGACTACTAAAACCAAGGCATAAAGGAAGAGCTTCCAAATGGTACTCCAGTTAACCAATTCACTCTTGATAAGGTACTGGCTCCAACTGCCGTCCCAGTAATGGACTGTGAGAATCTTATCCGGATCGACCCATGCGGCAGAAGCTGCGCTGAGTCCTATCTTGGCTAAGAGGAGGTAGAAAAAGGAATAAAGTGTAGTCGTGAACTTGGCCTTGACTCTGTTTCTCGAGAGCCTATATCCCACTGGTAGGTTAGTCAGGATATAGACGATGATGAGAAGGAACATGAGTATGGTATCAATTACATATGAACGGTATTCACCTTCAGAACTAGCAATATGTTCCTTATAGTCTTTCTTCGCCATCTTCCTGATCTCATCGGAAGATAGGTCGTTGATGGCATCAAACTCCTTCTTAATCTGGGAGGCCAGCATGTCAATGGAATCTATCTCATGCTGGAATTCCTTGCTGTGAGGGGAGCCGAACTTGACTTCACTCTTGAGATAGCCGTAGCGTTCCCAACTGATGTGTGACCAGCGTCTGGCTATAGGCTGTAGCAGATGATATTTGTAGAAGCAAGTATGGTCGTTGGCCTCATGCTTATATTTGAGGTCTTCGATGTCGAATTTCTCATCGCAGGGTATAAGGCTGTCGATGAACTCGTACGAGCTACGCTTCGGCTTGACTTCATGGGTGTCTGTCATCCAGGACGCAAACCATAGGAAGATCAGCATGAGGAAGCCGCCGAAGATCACAATCCAGTTGAAGGATTTATGGGGCGTAGCTGACCAGTCTTGGATGGATTTCAGCTCGTCGAGCTTGGCTTTGAAGGTCGGGTCGGAAGGGTTGTCAGCGGTCTCCTCTGCTTTCTTGAGGTATTCCTCCATCTCCAAGGTCTCGTCAAGGGTGATGGGATAGATGTCACGGAGTGCCTTGGACTTTCCTGAGCGCTTTTCATAGATGGTCATGGCTTTATAGAGCCATTGGTAAGCTTGAAGGTTCTCGCCTCCGTTATCAATCATTTCCTTGATGGAAGAAGGGGTAAAAGAGATATAGCCGTTCTCTTGGCTTTTTTCATCGTAAATCATATGAAGGACGGTCGTTTAAGATGTTGTGATTTCTTATTTACGCCACAAAGATAATGAAATAAATCGTGCAACGCAAAAATATAGATGAGTTTTAGAATTTTTGTTCAAATACATGCCTTTTTGTGT
>CADCOX010000136.1 GCA_902803195.1 uncultured Bacteroidales bacterium | reverse complement strand
CCGTGCTGCCAGTCGCTGCGCGCAGGGCGTATGGTAGCACAGGCCTCAGCGAAGCACTCCATGCCCTCGCGCCAGTCGGCGAAGAGGCCCACGAGGAAGCGAGCACTCCTAACCGTATCGCCTATGAGCGAGCCGTGGCTCTGGCGGTCATAACCGCTGAGGTGGTCGCGCGTCTCGCCGTCGGCCATGCCGCTGATGAGTTGCAGCTTGCTGACACTCATGCCACCTGTGGCCTCGACGCAGATGCCGCTCTTCCAATGGTCGTGATCGACGCTCCCATAGACAGCACCATAGCGTGCCGCTCCATCGAAGAGGCAACTGACCTCGTAGGACGTCATGGCACGATTGAGGCGATAGGTGTGGTAGCGCCCGAAACCATCGTTGTCGAACGGCACCTTCAGCATGCGGTTGTCGGAAGCAGTGGTGCTGAGGAAGCGCCAGGTAGCCGACTCGCAGCTGACAGGCTCGAGGTGGTGGGAGCTGATGGACCTGCCATCGGTACTGATGAGGGCGAGTTGCACCAACACGAAGGGCTGGTCGGCATAGGCGAAGAAGGTCTCTTGCATCACGACTCCATCCTCAGTTGCCGCGGTGGGGTTGGTGAAGGTGAAGCGGTGGGCGGTGCCCTCGCCAAACTCATCGGAGACAGGCTCGGCGACGTAATCGACCGAGGCGTAGCGGTCGGTAGTGAAATAGCCACGATCGGTGCCCGAAGCATTGACATAGGTGGCTTTGGGCTTGCTGCGGGTGACGATGCTCTTGGAAGAACCGTCGGGCAGCGTGCCGCGCAACGTAAAGGACTGGTTGGCCTCGCTCCAGACGATGGTGAGGTTGGAGACCTGGATGGTGATGTCATCGGCCAGAAGTGGCATGGAATGCTGCAAGATAGCAATTAGCACGATGAGAAGCGATATGGCTTTTTTCATGAGAATGGATCTATTTCAAGTTGAAACGGTAGAGGCGGGCATCCTTGGCGGGGACAGAGATAAGGATTTGAGGCTGGGCGAGGTTGAATTCCAAGCGAAGTATGACATCCTCGCCTGTCCAAAGCTCCCTCCCCCCCACGGAGGGAGCGGGGAGCGGGGCCACCACGTCGGCGATGGGAACGCTGACATTAAGCGGCTCATTGGAGTAGTTGATGGCAGCGAGGTAGATGGCGCTGTCGGTTCGAAGGACAACGAGGTTCTCGGCGGCGCCGGTCTCGGGTCGCCACTGGCGCCCGCCATAGAGGGGACGGAAGCTGCGACCGATACGTCCGACGGCATTGACCTCGGCATTCATGGCTACCTGACGGGCGCGCTCCATCGAGAGGCGGGCATCGCCACGTCCACTGCTGTCGCTGAGACTCCACACATCGGGCAGGAGGACCATACCCGAGCAGATGCCAGTGGTGTAGCGTGCACGATTCTCGCCTAACGACTCGACATCGCCCTTGGCGGCATCCTTACCCACAAGGACCAGATGGTCGGGGTCGTTGTACTGATAGAACTCGTTCGTCCACCAACCATAGCTGATGGCGTTCATCGCATATTCGCTCTGGTCGATCTTGCCCCATGTGTCGCAGGCTATGCGACGCGAGTTGCCATAGTGGTAAGGGAAGATAGGAGCGATGGAGAGGGCAGTGAAGACACGGCCACCGCGGTCGAGTTCCTGAATGAAACGAGTGAAACCGTAGTTATAAGCCTCGACAGCCGTGCGAACGGCGGGGTCGTAGTAGCTGTCGGCCTGAATCATGCCGTTGCTGGTGAAGTCAATCTTGAAGTACTCGAAGCCTGCTGCCTTCAACGAAGCCGCCTCGCGGGCGAAGCGCTCGAGGGTGGCCGGATGAGTGGGGTCGAGGCAGAAGGCGCCATCGTACTTATAGGGCTTGCCGTTCACCTTGGCGCAAGCATCGCGGCCGGTGTACTGGCATCCTTCGAAGAGGGGACGGTCGAGGTCTCTGTCGTTCCACCAAAGGCAGAAAGGCGTGACGTAGGTGCCGGGCACCTGTCCGTTGGCCCGCGCATGAGCGCAGAGCTCACGTTTCTGCCGCCCATTGAGGTTATCCCAGGCATCGATGCTAAGGACTTGCGTCCCGTCGGCCGAGCAGTAGCCGGCAGGACGGAGCGTGGTGGCCATGAAATCGCTGACGTCGAGGTCGGTCTGGAAACTGTTCTTCTCGGCGAGCACGCCCCAGCTCTGCCAACCGAACGGCGTGCCGTGCTGCCAAT
>CADCOX010000135.1 GCA_902803195.1 uncultured Bacteroidales bacterium | reverse complement strand
TGGGCTCCTTTGGAGGCTCCAACGCGCATCCTCGACGTCGGTACGGGAAGCGGTCTAATTGCGCTCATGTTGGCGCAACGTTTTCGCGTGGCTGAGGTTGTAGGCATCGATATCGATGAAGCCGCCATCTTGCAAGCACGAGAGAACGCAGAGGCATCGCCATTCCGAGAGCGTGTACACTTGATTGTTAGCGCTTTACAGGACGTACCTTTCGGAGCTGCCAGTTTCGATTCCATCGTTTGCAATCCGCCCTTTTTCGAGGAGCAATTGCTGCCGCCAGATGAAAACCGCAGTCATGCGCGCCACACCACCATGCTCCCCTTCCCGACCCTTGTCGAGTGTACGGCCAGTTTGTTGCGCGAGAACGGTCAGTTCTGCGTCATCCTGCCTTCGAACGCCTTCGACAGTTTCCGCCGACTCTGCTTCGTGAACGGCCTCTCGCTCTCCCATCGTTGCGTCGTGCAAACCTCCCTCAAGCGTCCTGCCAAGCGCGTGCTGGCGTGTTTCAGGAAGGGCGAAGTCCGAGACGTCGACGAACAGACGTTGACGCTCAACGAGGCGGGCGGACGCAGTCGCCAATATGCCCTTCTGACGGCTGATTTCTACCTCGATTAACCTCTTCGTCTCCCTCATTCGACGTCTAAAACCGAGCGAGACGGCATAGTTTACGACTCTTTCACACTTTCTAATACAAATTATGCCCGTCTTTTCAGAAAAAATCACTACCTTTGCGCGCTTTTAATGGCTTTTAATGGCTTAATATGAATCCAGACAACCAGAATCCCTTTTCCTTCATCGCCGAATTTGAGGGCGATGAGAAGAGCATATACGACGTAAAATTCGACGAGTTGCTGCCCGTCATGCCGCTTCGCGACATCGCCCTTTTCCCCGGCGTCATCCTACCGATTACCGTAGGCCGCGTGGGCTCCATTCGCGTGTGTCGCCGCGCTTTCGACGAGGGTTCGTTCATCGTCTGCGCCACGCAGAAGTCGCCTGAGGTGGAATCGCCGCAACCTTCCGACCTCTACGACATAGCCGTCGTCTCGCGCGTCGTGCGCATTTTCGAAATGCCCGACGACACGACCACAGCCATCATCCAGGGCTTCGTGCCCGTGACCCTCAGCGAGGTCTTTGCTTCCGAGGGCACGCTCATCGGGCACGTCACGCCCCTACACGAGCAGTACGAGGAGATGGACAGCCAGACCTACAAGCTCCTGCGCGAGACGTTGCACACCCAGCTGCGCGAATTCATCTCGCTCAACGAGCAGTTCGGCCCCGAAGCTATATCGGCAATCAACAACGTAGCCACCATGCGCTTCTTCGTCAACTTCGTCTGCGCCAACATGCCCATCGACGTGCAGGCAAAGATTCGCCTCCTGCGCGAGCTCAATCCCGTGATTCGTGCTACGGAACTCCTTCGCGAGATTTCACGCGAGATTCAATACTCCCGCATCCGGAGTGACATCCGACACAAGACGCAGGTCGACCTCGACAAGCAACAACGCAACTACTTCCTCCAACGTCAGCTGCAGAACATCCAGGAAGAACTGGGTGGTGACAACGACGATGTCAGCAAGTTGCGTAGACGCGCCCAGAACGTCCTATGGGACGAGAGCGTAGAAGAGACGTTCTACGAGGAACTCTCCAAGCTGGAGCGCATGAACCCGCAGAGTCCCGACTACCAGGTGCAGGTCACCTACCTCGAGACGCTCGTGAAACTGCCTTGGGGCAAACGGACAAAATGCAACTACGACCTGCGGCGTGCCGAACGCATTCTCGAGAAGAACCACTACGGCATGAAGGAGGTCAAGGAGCGCATTCTCGAGCATATCGCCGTGCGCTACTACAGCCACGATGCGGCCCGTCCCACCATCCTTTGCCTCTATGGCCCTCCGGGCGTGGGCAAGACCTCGCTCTGCCGCAGCATAGCCGACGCCATGGGACGCAAGTACGTGCGCGCCTCGCTCGGCGGCCTGCATGACGAGGCCGAGATACGAGGCCACCGCCGCACCTACATCGGAGCCATGCCCGGACGTATCGTCAAGAGCCTCATCAAAGCCGAATCGTGCAACCCCGTCTTCGTGCTCGACGAGATTGACAAGATTACCGAGAACACGCACAACGGCGACCCGGCCAGTGCCCTCCTCGAGGTGCTCGACCCCGAGCAGAACAAAGCATTCCACGACAACTTCCTCGAGGTCGACGTGGACCTCTCCGACGTCATGTTCATCGCCACGGCCAACACCATCTCCACCATCCCCCGCCCCTTGCTCGACCGCATGGAGCTCATCGAGGTCAACGGCTACATTACCGAGGAGAAGGTGGAGATAGCCAAGCGCCACCTCGTGCCCCGCGTCAAGGAAGGCTGCGGTCTCGAATTCGACAAGGAGATTAAGCTCAACAAGCAAGCACTCGAGTACCTCATCGAGAACTACACCCGAGAGAGCGGCGTACGTGGACTCGAGAAGGAACTCGACCGATTCTTCCGCCGCATCGTACTCTACCACGAGCGCCATGATGAGTTCCCCGTACTCAAGGTCACGCCTGCCGACATTAAGCAGATCCTCGGCAAGCCCAAATACCAGCGCGACACCTACCAAGGCAACGGCTTCGCGGGCGTCGTCACTGGACTGGCATGGACCAGCGTAGGCGGCGAGATCCTCTTCATCGAGACCAGCCTCAGCCGCGGCAAGGGGCAGAAGCTGACGCTCACGGGCAACCTCGGCGACGTGATGAAGGAGAGCGCCATCCTCGCCCTTGAGTTCATCAAGGCTCATGCCGACACAATAGGCGTGGACATCCGCATCTTCGACCACTACAACATCCACATCCACGTGCCCGAAGGAGCCGTCCCCAAGGACGGTCCCAGCGCAGGCATCACCATGGCCACCTCGCTCGTGTCGGCCCTCACCCAGCGCAAAGTCAGACGAGGCATCGCCATGACCGGCGAGATTACACTCCGGGGCAAAGTGCTGCCCGTGGGCGGCATCAAGGAGAAAATTCTTGCCGCCAAGCGCGCCGGCATCAGCGATATCATCCTCTGCGCCGACAACCGCAAGGACATCGAGGAAATCGAGGAAATCTACGTGCGAGGACTCACCTTCCACTATGTCGACAACGTACTCGAGGTGCTCCACTACGCTCTCCTCGACGAACAAGTGGCGAGCCCCATTCAGTTCGTCCTCGACGACGATGCCGACAAATAGAGATTAAATAGCGTCAAACTCATTAGCACACCTGCTCGTATGCCCCTTACCTTCGACCTACAACATAACGACCCTCAGACCTCAGCACGCGCTGGCGTCATCCATACCGACCACGGCGACATCCACACGCCCATCTTCATGCCCGTCGGGACCGTAGGAAGCGTGAAGGGCGTGCAGCTGCGCGACCTCAATGACGACATCAACGCCGAAATCATCCTCGGCAACACCTACCACCTCTATCTGCGTCCTGGCACAGCCACGTTAGAGGCCGCAGGTGGACTCCACAAGTTCAACGGTTTCGACCGCCCAATGCTGACCGACTCCGGCGGCTTCCAGGTATTTTCCCTCACCGGCATACGCAAGCTGCGTGAGGAAGGGTGCGAGTTCCGCAGCCACATCGACGGCAGCAAGCATTTCTTCTCGCCCGAGCGCGTCATGGACATCGAACGCAGCATCGGAGCCGACATCATGATGGCCTTCGACGAATGTCCCCCGGGAACGGCCCCCTACGACTATGCCCGCAAGAGCCTGCAACTCACCCATAACTGGCTCGACCGATGCATCAAGCGCTTCAACGAGACCCAGCCCCGCTACGGCTACCACCAGAGCCTCTTCCCCATCGTACAAGGCTGCACCTACCGCGACCTGCGCATCGAGAGCGCCGAGTTCGTAGCCTCGAAGAATGCCGAAGGCAACGCCATCGGAGGCTTGGCCGTGGGCGAACCGACCGACGTCATGTACGAGATGATTGAACTCGTCAACGGCATCCTGCCCAAGGACCGACCACGCTACCTCATGGGCGTAGGCACACCCGCCAACATCCTCGAAGCCATCAGCCTCGGCGTCGACATGTTCGACTGCGTCATGCCTACGCGCAACGGCCGCAACGCCATGCTCTTCACCTCCGAGGGCACGCTCAACATGCGCAACGCCAAGTGGGCCAACGACTTCTCGCCCATCGACCCCTGCGGCACAAGCTACGTCGACCAGACCTACACACGCGCCTATCTCCACCACCTCTATAAGTCGCAAGAGCTGCTCGCCTTGCAGATTGGCTCCATCCACAACCTCGCCTTCTACCTCTGGCTCGTTCGCCAAGCCCGCGCCCACATCATCGCAGGCGACTTCCGCACGTGGAAGGAGCAGATGGTACCCGTACTCTCACGCCGCCTATGAAGTTGCTACGAACCATACGAAGGAATTTCTTCTCAAGACTCGACCGATACATCATCGCCAAGTTCTTGGGTACCTATTTCTTCTCCATACTCCTCATCATCTCCATCGCCGTGGTGTTCGACTTCTCGGAGCATTCCGACCGCTTCACCATGAACCACGCGCCAGCCATGGGGCTCGCCAAGTACTACCTCTACTTCGTGCCCTTCTATTCCAACCTCTTCTCGGCGCTCTTCGTCTTCATCGCGGTCATCTTCTTCACCTCCAAACTGGCCGAGAACTCCGAGATCATCGCCATGATGTCCACCGGCATGAGCTTCAAGCGCTTGATGCGCCCCTACCTCATCTCGTCCATCATCATCGCAGCCCTCAGCTTCGTCCTCGGCGCCGAGGTGATTCCCCGTAGCTCGGTCAAGCGCGTGGAGTTCGAGATGCGCTACAAGAACAAGAAGCAGGTCGAGGTGGCCGAACATATTCAGTTGCAAGTCGATACGGGCGTCATCGCCTACATCGACAACTTCGACCTACGCACGAAGACGGGCTACCGCTTCTCGCTCGACAAGTACCAGAACAAGAGCCTCGTCAGTCACCTCACGGCCCAGCAGATTCAGTACGACTCGCTCGCCGATGAGCGCTTCCATTGGAAGCTATATGTCGTGAAAATTCGCACCCTCAGCGGCCTGCGCGAGAAGATCACGAGACGGCGCATCATGGACAGCGTCATCATCATGGAACCCAAGGATTTCTTCGTCATCAAGAACCAGCAGCAGACGCTCACCAACTCCGAGCTGCGCGACTACATCGGGCGGCAACGCTTGCGCGGAGCCGGCAACGTCAAGGTCTTCGAGATGGAACTCCAGAAGCGCTTCGCCGACCCCTTCGCTGCCTTCATCCTCTCGACCATAGGTCTCTGCCTGTCCTTCCGCAAGCGCAAGGGAGGCATGGGAGGCGCCTTAGGCTTAGGGCTCGCCCTATCAGCCACTTACATCCTCCTGCAAACCATCAGCTCCACGCTCGCCATCAACAGCAACTGGCCGCCCATCCTCGCCGCATGGCTCCCCAACATCATCTTTACCGTCATCGCCTTCCTCCTCGTACGCAGGGCACAACGATAGCAGCCAATAAGAGAGTCCCTGGAGTCCCCCAAATGCCCTCATAGAAGTACCCCTAAAATACCCTCCCGAATCCCCTTATATGCCCTCCCTGAATTCCCCCTACCAAGTCCCCATTCTCGGGTTTTGTATGTTGCTGTTGTACAGCAATACATCCAACCCCATCACCCCCTAAAATCCCACACCCCTCACGACCGTGCAATTTGAAGATTTAAACCTCAACTACGATATCCTCGATGCTCTCGACGACATGAACTTCGTCGATTGCACCCCCATTCAGGAACAAGCCATCCCACCCCTCCTCGAAGGGCGCGACCTCATCGGCGTAGCTCAGACCGGAACGGGCAAGACGGCCGCCTACCTCCTGCCCGTACTCTCGCAGCTGCGCGATGGCGGCTACCCCGCCGACGCCATCAACTGCGTCATCATGGCCCCTACGCGCGAACTAGCCCAGCAGATTGACCAAGCCATGCAAGGCTTCTCCTACTACCTCGACGGCATCTCCAGCGTAGCCGTCTACGGCGGCAACGACGGCATCCGCTACGAACAGGAGAAGCGAGGACTCGCCCTCGGAGCCGACGTCATCATCGCCACCCCGGGACGCCTCATCAGCCACCTCTCCCTCGGAAACGTAGACCTCTCCCGCGTCAGCTTCTTCATCCTCGACGAGGCTGACCGCATGCTCGACATGGGCTTCTCGGAGGACATAATGCAGATTGTCTCCTTCCTGCCCCGCCAACGGCAGACCATCATGTTCTCAGCTACCATGCCCGACAAGATTGTCGAACTGGCCAAAACCATCCTCACCAATCCCGTCGAAGTCAAGATTGCCCTCAACAAACCCGCCGAAGGCATCCAGCAAAGCGCATTTGTCTGCTACGAGGCCCAGAAAATCAAGCTTATCCAACACCTCTTCCAGCAACAGAAACCCGAGCGCGTCATCATCTTCGTAGGAAAGAAAGTCCACACCAAGGACGTCGCCATCACCCTCAAGCGCCTCGGTTACAACGCCGAAGCCATGCACTCCGACCTCCTCCAAGAGCAGCGCGACGACGTCATGTACCGCTTCAAGACGGGCAAGATCGATGTCCTCGTGGCCACCGACATCGTAGCACGCGGCATCGACATCGACGACATCCAGCTCGTCATCAACTACGACGTCCCACACGACGAGGAGGACTACGTCCATCGCATCGGTCGTACCGCACGCGCCGGCAAGGGCGGACGTGCCATCACCCTCGTCAGCGAGAAGGACCAATACCTCTTCCGCCAGATTGAGCGTTTCCTCGAGAAGGACGTTCCCAAGGAGCCCGTCCCCACAGAACTCGGCGAAGCCCCCACCTACACCGGTCATGGCGAAAGCAGCCGCCGAAAAGACAACCGACATAAAAAAGGCAACCGCCGCAGCAAAAGCAACCGCCATAACAAAGGCAATCGCCAAGACAAAGCCCCCCGTCCAAACGAAGCCCCCCATCAAGGCGATAGCCCCCGCCAAAACGAAGGTTCCCATCAAGGCGAAAGCAGCAACACCCCCAAGCCCCGCAGCAAACGCCCCCGAGGCAAGAAGCGCAATGGCAACCCCAGTAGCGACGCCCCCGCCCCCTCCTCCGCTCCTTCCGGATAAGCGCTCCTCTTGTTTTCTAAGAGCTACCGTGCCTGTGGCTAGCCACAGGGCCCCGCCTCTCTCCGCCCTTGCCCCGCCTTACCTTCCTGCCTTCGCTTCTCTTCCCCCTTTCTCCCCTTCTTTTCCCCTCCTCCCGCGCGTATATTCGCGCAACCCTTTACATTTATACGTGCAGCCCCGCACATATATACGCGCGCTCCCCCTCCTCCTTTCGCCTCATCGCCATGTAGTAGTCGCTGAAGTCCTTGCAACCAGGCGGCAGTTGGTGGCGGACTAGCGTGGGCAGCAACTGCTGAAGGGCTGAGGTCAAAGGACGAAGGTCGAAGGGCCACAAGGTAGGCTGCCAAGAGGCACCGTAGTTCCCCGCCCATGCGGGCGGGTTTCTACAGCCTCCAAAAAGCAAAGCCCCCATCAAGCCAAAGACCTATCAAGCGGCTTATCGAAACCATAGCGGCTTAGAGCACAAAGAGAAGGGGCGCTCCATGATGGGGCGTCCCTTTGAGTTTGCTTGATGAAAAAAGAGCGTGCTGCGCTTATAAAGGCAGACAAAGTAGCGAGCGGAGCGCTTAGAAAGGCAGGTCGTCCGCGCTTTCGCCGCCGAATGGAGGAGTAGCAGGAGCTGCAGGAGCATCGGTCCCGGGCTGAGCGGGGGGGAACGGAGCCGTAGGAGCGGCAGGCTGAGCAGGCGGGAAGGCAGCTGCAGCAGGGTCGGCAGCAGGAGCCGCTACGGGTGCGTTGGGATCGTAGGGCACGGCACGCCAGGCGCGAACCGAGTTGAACCAACGACCATTATACTCATGCGCATCAATATCCACGCTCACGGTCAGCGTCTGACCTACTTGTATGTTCATCTGAGCGATGCGGTCGGAGCCGAAGACCTCAAACACACACTTCTTCGGATACTGCTCCAGGGTCTCGATGATGTAGGAGGCTACCTTCCACTCAGAACCCGTACGCTGGGAAACACCACCACGCTCGGGCAACACTTGAATAATCTTTCCTTGAATGTCCATTTCTCTTGATTAATTTATATTAATAAGGTGAATATACGCGTTATCGGAAGTCGTTTCGGGGCCTTTTCGCCCCATTTGCGATGCAAAAGTAAGCCTTTCTCGCCACTTTTGCTAATTTTAAGATGAAAATTTTGCGTACCTTCATAAAAAAAGTGTATCTTTGCTCGGTTTTTAGGAAGAGTCATACCTACAACGAACATTCTGTAACAAACAAATTAAATCATAAGTTCTAATGAAACTGAAAGTATCCAGCGCGGCACTCTTCAGCCGCCTCACCTCCATCAACCGAGTACTCAACAGCAAAAACTCCTTCCCCATCCTCGACTGCTTCCTGTTCGAGACCCAGGGCACACGCCTCACCATCACGGCCTCTGACAGCGAGACTACCCTCGTGACGACCATGGAGCTTGCCGAGAGCGACACGGATGCACGCTTCTGCATCAAGGCCAAGACCATCCAAGACTCGCTGAAGGAGATCTCCGACCAGCCCATCACGTTGGATATCAACCTCGACACGATGGAGATTCGTGGCACCTACCAGAACGGTAAGTTCAACATCGTGGGCGAGCGCGCCGATGAGTACCCCAAGCCCCATCAGATGAGCGACGATTTCCGCCGGTTCGAGCTGCACCAAAATATGCTGCTGCAGGGCATCAACCATTCCATTTTCGCTACGGCCGACGACGAGATTCGCCCCGTCATGACGGGTATCTACTTCGACTTCACACCCGATTGCCTCGTGTTCGTAGGTACCGATGGTCGCAAGCTGGTGCGCAACAAAGCCTTTGGCGTGCAGAGCGAGGAGCAGGTAGGCTTCATCCTGCCCAAGAAGCCCGCTAACATCCTGAAGACCCTGTTACAGAAGAGCGACGAGGCCATGGCCACGCTCACCTTCAACGACAAGATGGCTGAGGTCGTAACGCCCGAGTACACGCTAACCTGCCGCCTCATCGACGGCCGCTACCCCAACTACAATAGCGTCATCCCGCAGAACAATCCTTACAAGGCCACCATCGACCGCGCAGCCCTCGTGTCGACGCTCAAGCGCGTGCTCGTGTTCAGCAGCCAGAGCAGCGCCCAGGTGAAGCTGGCCTTCGGCAAGGATAAACTCACCGTGAGCGGTCAGGACATCGATTTCAGCACCTCGGCTGAGGAACGCCTCATGTGCGAGTACGACTCGCCCAACCTAGCCATCGGCTTCAAGGGTACGTTGCTCCTCGACATCCTGGGCAACCTGGAGAGCTCAGAGGTCGTCTTCGAACTGGCCGACCCAGGGCGTGCCGGCATCATCAAGCCCGCCGAGCAGAAGGAGGGCGAGGAGATCCTGATGTTGCTCATGCCCATGATGCTCAACGACTAAACCCATCAGCAAAACATTCTCGTTTGGACGATTCACAATTCACTTTTGGTACCTGTGCGCCAACGTGGCTACAGGCCTCGGAGTGGGTTGTGAATCGTCTGAGCTAAGAACGATACGACACGATTCAACATGAAACTACAATTAGAACGCCCCATCGTATTCTTCGACCTCGAGACGACAGGCATCGACGTGGCCAAGGACCGCATCATCGAGATCTGCCTGCTCAAGATCTACCCCAACGGCAACGAGGAATCGAAGGTCATGCGCATCAATCCTACGATCCACATCCCCGAGGAATCCTCCAAGATACACGGCATCTACGACAAAGACGTTGCCGACTGCCCCACCTTCGCCGACGTGGCGGCCGACATCTGGGCCATCATGGACGGTTGCGACTTGGGAGGCTACAATTCCAACCACTTCGATATCCCCATGCTGGCCGAGGAATTCCTGCGTGCTGGTGTGAAGGCCAACCTGCAGAATTGCAGGAGTATTGACGTCCAGAATATCTACAAGAAGCTCGAACGCCGCACGCTCGTCGCAGCCTATCGCTTCTACTGCCACAAGGAACTCGAGAACGCCCACTCGGCGATGGCCGATACACGAGCCACCTACGAAGTGCTCTGCGCACAACTCGACCACTACCCCGACGTGCTGCAGAACGACGTCGATTTCCTGACCGACTACTCTCGCGTGAATCGTAATGTCGACTACGCAGGACGCATCGTCTTAGGCGCAGACGACGTCGAGACCTTCAACTTCGGCAAGTACAAGGGCAAGCACGTCGTCGATGTGCTCAATCACGACCCCGGTTACTACAGCTGGATCATGCAAGGCGATTTCGCGCTCAACACCAAGCAGGTGCTCACGGAAATAGCACTCCGCAGCAAGAGCACGAAGTAATCATCAAGCCCGGCGACAGCATGCCGCAAGCAAGGCTTACCGGACGCTCCCATAACTATTGTCCAACCCTCACGCCCCTTTACCCAGATGAATATAGTTCTTGGCATCACAGGCAGCATAGCAGCCTACAAGGCATGCACGCTTATCCGGCAATTCGTCAAGCAAGGCCACGAAGTGCAAGTCGTCATCACGCCTGCCGGCAAGGAGTTCATCACTCCCGTCACGCTCTCGGCTCTCACGTCGAAGCCAGTCATCAGCGACTTCTTCGCCCAGCGCGACGGCACCTGGCACAGCCACGTCAGCCTGGGCCTGTGGGCAGATGCGATGGTCATCGCTCCCGCCACGGCCTCGACGATAGGCAAGATGGCACACGGCATAGCTGACAACATGCTCATCACCACCTATCTCTCGATGAAGGCTCCCGTGTTCATCGCTCCCGCCATGGACCTCGACATGTGGGCGCATCCCGCCACGCAGGACAACCTGCAGCTGCTACGCCTACGGGGCGTGACCGTCATCGAGCCTGCCAGCGGCGAACTGGCCAGCCACCTCGTCGGCAAAGGACGTATGGAGGAGCCCGAACGCATCGCCGAAGTGGTGCTCGCAGCCCTTACGAAGCCACGCGACCTGACAGGACGTCGCATCCTCATCACGGCCGGTCCGACCTACGAGCGCATCGACCCCGTTCGCTTCATCGGCAACTACTCAAGCGGGAAAATGGGAATAGCCTTGGCCGAGGAATGTGCACGACGTGGCGCTCAGGTCGACCTCGTCTGCGGGCCCATGCAACTAAAGACTACCGCCTCAGGCATCGAGACCACACACGTCGAGAGTGCCGAGCAGATGTGGCAAGCAGCCAGCCAAAGATTCCCCGAGGCTGACGCAGCCATCCTTTGTGCGGCCGTAGCCGACTTCACCCCCGACGCCGTTGCCGACCAGAAGATCAAGCGCGAAGGCGACGGACTCGTACTACGGCTGAAACCTACTCAGGACATTGCCCGTGGATTGGGAGCGATGAAGCAGCCCCACCAGCGCCTCGTCGGCTTCGCCCTCGAGACGCACGACGAGGTCGAGCATGCCCAAGCTAAGCTGCAGAAGAAGAACTTCGACTTCATCGTCCTCAACTCCCTGCAGGACGAAGGTGCCGGCTTCCAACACGATACCAACAAGGTGACCATCATCACGCCGACCGATGCAATCCCCTTCCCCCTCAAGCCCAAAACGGAGGTGGCACACGACATCGTCGACCATCTCGCATCGCTCTTCAACTCCTAAATCCTAAGCCGCATGAGAAAGAAGATTCTGCTTTGCCTCCTCATGGCTCTGATGGGCGCAGGTCAGCTGCACGCTCAGGAGCTGAACGCCAAGGTACTCATCAACCGACAACAGGTGTCCAACACCAAGTCGGGTGTCTTCGAGGCTTTGGAAAAAGCCATCACCCAGTTCCTCAACGAGCGGGCGTGGACATCGCTACAATTCCGCGAGGCCGAGCGCATCCAATGTACGTTCAACATCACCATCGATACCTACAGCGAGACCGACAACTCGTTCAAAGGCAGTCTGCTCGTGGCCAGCAGCCGTCCTGTCTATGGCTCTACCTACACGACAACTGTCTTCAACATGAACGACAAGAGCTTCGACTTCATCTTCCAGGAGTTCGACCAGCTGGAATGGCGTCCCGAGCAGATCGACAACAACCTCTGCGCTATGCTGGCCTATTGGGCTTACCTCATCATCGGGCTCGACCTCGACACGATGGCACCTATGGCGGGAACAGAAATCCTGCAGATAGCTCAGGACATCTGTTCCAACGCAGAACCATTAGGATTCAAAGGCTGGAAGGCTTTCGACGACTCGAAGAATCGCTACGCCATCATCAACGACTACCTCGACGGCTCGATGGAGAAGTTCCGACAGCTGCAGTACACCTATTACCGCACGGGCCTCGACCACATGAGCGAGAATACCGAGCAGGCACGTACTGCCATCGCCGAAGCGCTCAACCTGCTCAAGCAATCCCACGAGGACAAGTCCCTGAGCCTGCTGCCGCAGATCTTTACCGACTACAAGCGCGACGAGATTGTCAGCATCTTCAGCGGCCAGGGCACAAGCAAAGAGCGTGAGGACATTTACGACATTCTTTTCCGCATCAATCCCTCTCAAGACAACTATTGGGAGAAGTTGAAACAATAGCTAGTTCATAGTGTTACAGTCACTTTCCATACAAAACTACGCCCTCATCGCTTCGCTCGACATACGCCTCGATCGCGGCTTTACGGTCATCACGGGCGAGACAGGCGCCGGTAAGAGCATTCTCCTCGGAGCCATCGCCCTGTTGCTTGGCCAGCGAGCCGAGACACGCATGATCAAGGACGGAGCCAACCGATGCATCATCGAGGCAGAGTTCAACCTCGACGGCTACGGACTGGATGCCTTCTTCGAGCAGCACGACCTCGACTTCGACGGGCATAACTGCATCATCCGCCGCGAACTGACAGCAACAGGCAAGAGCCGCGCGTTCATCAACGATACGCCTGCGGCCGTTGCCGACTTGCGCCAACTCGGCGAACGACTGCTCGACATCCATTCCCAACATCAGAACCTGCTGCTCGCGCAGGAGGATTTCCAGATGAGCATACTCGACATCATCGGTAACGACAAGGCCGAACGCGAGCATTATACCGAACGCTTCACCCATTACCAAGCAGTTACCGAAGCCTTACACGAAGCCGAACAATCGCTGGCCAACGGACGCGAGGACGAGGACTATCTCCGCTATCAGCTCACGCAGATTGACGAACTCCAATTAGAGAGCGGCAAGCAGGCTACGATGGAGCAGGAGGCGCGCATGCTGGAGCACGCCGAGGAAATCCGCGAGGCGCTTTGGGCCACAAGCAGTTTGCTCAACGGCGACGGTTCCTCCAACGAAGGAATAATTGCCATGCTCCGCGAGGCCACGCATCGCATCGAGAACATCCACGAGCTCCTGCCCGAGACCGAAACGCTGGCCGAACGACTCGACAGCTGCAAGATTGAGCTCGACGACATCAGTCGGGACCTGCAAAGCTATGCCGAACAAACGGATGTCGACCCAGCCCGCCTGGCCGCAGTCAGCGAATGGCTCAGCAGCCTCTATGCCATACAGCATAAGCACCACGTCAATACCGACGACGAACTCATCGCCCTTGCCAACGATTTCCGTCGTCGCCTCGACGCCATCGACAACAGCGACGAGCACATCGCCCGCCTGCGCCAAGAACAGCAACAAGCGCTCGAAGCCCTTCAAACAGCAGGACAGAAGCTAACGGCCAAACGCACGAAGGCTGCAAAAGAAGTGGAACGCCAGATGCATGAGCGTCTGATTCCTCTCGGCATCCCCAACGTGCAGTTCCGCATCGACCTGCAACCTCGCCCCCAACCTGTTGCCTCAGGCTGCGACCAAGTTGACTTCCTCTTCTGCGCCAACAAGAACGGACAGCTACAACCCATCTCCAAGGTGGCTTCGGGCGGCGAGATTGCACGTGTGATGCTCTCGCTCAAAGCCATGATTAGCGGAGCCGTTCGTCTGCCGACGATCATCTTCGACGAGATAGACACCGGCGTGAGTGGTCATATCGCCGAGAGCATGGCACAAATCATGGCTGAAATGGGACGAAACGGACGTCAAGTCATCTCCATCAGCCATTTGCCACAAATAGCAGCTATGGCCGACCACCACTTCCGCGTCTACAAGCAGGACGACGAACTCGGCACGTCCACACACATCCAACCGCTTTCTGACGACGAACGTGTGACCGAGATTGCCCACATGCTCAGCGGGGCGCGACTGACCAACGAAGCCATCGAGAATGCTCGTGTGTTGCTTCGCTCCGCGCATTAAAGTTCCACAAACGTTTAACGCAAACCTTCAATTGAAACAAGTTTAAACGATGAATATCAATCCTCTAAAGGTTTCTTTACTCCAACGCGTATTCTATTCTTTTATCGTCTGTATCATGATGGCAGGCATAGGAACGCTCTCGGCACAAACGCCTAAATGGTTTAAGAAAGCACGCAAGTCGCAACTCAACATCATCACCTATGATGGCAAAGGACAGATGCTCCACAGCACCAATGGCTTCTTCGTAGATGGCGAGGGTACGGCCTTCTCCGACTACGACTCTTTCCGGGGTGCTGTTCGTGCCGTTGCCATCGATGAGGGCGGCAAAGAGTGGCCCATTACCCACATTCTCGGAGCCAACTCGCTCTATAATGTCATCAAGGTGAAAGTGGCTACCAGCAAAGCCAGCCCTCTCGATATCGCCAACACGCAAAGCCAGAAGGGCGAGACGGTCTACGTGATGCCTTATCTCTCCAACAAATCGGGTGTGGCCACCTTCACGCCGATTGAGGACAATCAGACATTCAACGAACTCTACGCCTACTACACGCTTCCCACAGCCGTTCCCGAGAAAGGCGCATCCTGCCCTGTTCTCAACGCCGAAGGCGAAGTCATCGGACTCGTACAAATGTCGGCTAATGCGAATGAACAGAAATGCTATGTTGTCTCAGCGCCCTTTGTGCAGAGCCTCAGCATCAACGCCCTTGCCGCCACGTCGGCCGACTATCGCGACATCCCCATGCGCAAAGCATTGCCTGACGATGCAGCTGCCGCCAATACCTTCATCTACCTCATCGGGACACGCGACACGGCTCTCTATCTCGCCTATGTCGACGACTTCATCGCAGCCTTCCCACAGGAGACAAGCGGCTACACGATGAAAGCCGAGATGCTGGCAGCCAAAGGCGATTATGCGCAAGCCGACGAGACCTGGAACGCAGGTCTTAAGGCTAAAGTAAAAGAAGCTGAGATTCTCTACTCACGCGCCCGCAGCACCTTTGGAGGGATACAAGCAGGCCTTCCGCTACCCGAAGCTTGGACGCTCGAACGCGCTACAGCCGACATCGACGCCGCCATTGCCAAGGACGAATCGCCTGTTTATGTGGCGTTGAAGGGACATCTCCTTTATGCCCAGAAGCAATACGAGGAGGCGTGCAACACCTTCCTCAGCGTCACGAAGACCAAGATGCGCGATGCCAGCTATTTCCTCTATGCAGCCCAATGCAAGCAGATTCAAGGCGATAGTACAACTACGTTGGCTCTCCAAGACAGCGCTGTAGCGTGCTACACAAAGCCCTACCCCGTTGAAGCTGCGCCATCGCTTCTCATGCGTGCGCAGACGCATCTCTCCATGGGGCATCATAGGCTTGCGGTCATCGACCTCAACGACTACGAGCACCTTAAGCGCAACGAGCTCAACGCCAACTTCTATTACCAACGCGAACAGGCCGAACTACGCTGCCGCATGTACCAACAAGCCCTCTCCGACATCGAACAAGCCGCTCGCATGGAGCCGCGCGAACCGCTCTTCCAGGCTGAACTTGCGGCTGTCCATTATCGCTTCAGTCAATTGGACGAAGCCATCATAGCCGCACGTGCCGCTATTGCTCTCGACAATTCGTTTGCCGATGCTCATCGCATTCTCGGCGTCTGCCTGAAGGCGCAAGGCAAGACCAACGAAGCACGCGCCGCGCTCCAGAAGGCCGTCGATCTCGGCGATACGATGGCGAAAGAAATCTTGGACAAACAATAACCCATGAAGATTACGTTGCTCGTTATAGGCAAAACCACAGACTCGCACATCGGAGCTCTCATCGATGAGTATGCTGCGCGGCTTCGCCACTACACTCCTTTCGAGATGGTGGTCATCCCTGAGTTGCGTAATACCAAATCGCTCTCCGAAGACCAACAGAAGGCACAAGAAGCCGAGCTCATCCGCAAGCAGCTGCAAGCCGGCGACCATCTGGTACTTCTCGATGAGCATGGGTCCGAGCGCACGTCCGTAGCTTTTGCCTCTTGGCTGCAGAAGCGTATGGCTGCAGGCGCGCGTCGCCTGGTATTCGTCGTCGGAGGACCTTATGGCTTCGCACCAGAGATACATCAGTTGGCCAAAGAGGAGATTTCGCTCTCTCAAATGACCTTCTCGCATCAAATGGTACGAGCATTCTTCGTCGAACAACTCTATCGCGCTCACACCATTCTCCGAGGTGAGCCATACCACCACGAATAATCACACGAAACTATACACTCATGCACTTCACAGGTATACTCATAGGACTTGCCACCTTTCTAACGATAGGCCTCTTCCACCCTTTGGTCATCAAGGCGGAATACTATTTCGGACGACGTTCCTGGTGGGCTTTCCTCCTTTTAGGGATAGCGTTCTTCATCGCCTCTTTGCTTACTCACCATCAACTCTTGAGCATCTTCTTTGGAGTCGTTTCGTTCTCAGCATTTTGGGGTATTCACGAGGTCTTCCAACAGCACAACCGAGTCAAACGTGGATGGTTTCCCATGAATCCTCGACGTAAGGACGACTACAAGGACTAAAGACATACCGTTAGCCATCGGCCTCTGCCCTTTGCATTTATCTCACTACTAATCCCCTTCACCCTAATGAAAAATAGAACTGGCATCGAATACGCGCGCTCGAAGTACAACGAATATGTTGTCCGCGAAGAGACCACCCTTCTGGAGTTCATCATCAAGGCGATGGACGGCATCTCGCGCAACCGCGCAAAGGACATTCTTGCAGGTCATGGTGTGACCGTCGATCGTCGGAATACAACACGTTACGACGAGCCTTTACGTCCTGGCCAAGTCGTCTGCATCAGTAAGCACAAGCGTTCCAACCAACTCCTCAATCAGTATGTCCGCATCGTCTATGAGGACAAAGACCTTGTTGTCATCGAGAAGCGCGAAGGCATCCTCTCTATGCCGGCCACTGCTAAACAATATTCGGCCAAGCAGGTGCTCGATGAGTACTTTGCCAAGCGACATTTCAAATGTACCGCCCACACGGTCCATCGCCTCGACCGCGAGACAAGCGGCCTTATGATGTACGCCAAGAACTTGGAGACGGCTCAGATTCTCGAGGATAATTGGCACGAGATTGTCTATGACCGTCGTTATGTGGCCGTCGTAAGCGGCACGCTTGAGCGCGAAGGAGGAACCATCGAGAGTTGGCTCAAAGACAACAAAGCCTATATCACTTATTCCTCACCTACTGATCCAGGCGGAGGCAAGTATGCCGTCACCCACTACCATACGCTCAAGACAACTCCTCGCTACTCGCTGGTAGAGCTGAAGTTGGAGACGGGACGAAAGAACCAGATACGCGTTCACATGCAGGACATCGGTCATCCTGTCGTTGGCGACCGCAAGTATGGTAATGGTAGCGACCCCATTGGCCGCTTGGCTCTTCACGCCTATCGACTCGACTTCTACCATCCCCGTACGGGCGAACCCATGAATTTTGAGACTCCTTTTCCTCGTGAATTCATGAAGTTGTTTAATGCAACCCCTCAGGCAACTACGCAGTCCTCCGAAGAAGAGATGATTAAACCTTCAGACCCCGAAACAGTCTAAATCTAACTGAAATACTTTAACCCCCTAAATAATTACGAAAATGAAAAAGTCATCACTATTTGCAGGGCTCATCGCAGCATGCCTTACGCTGAGCAGCTGCTTCACCACGGGCACAGGCGCAGGCACTTCAACGGCTGGCACCGATGCCGGTAGCATTCTCGGCAGCGTACTTGGCAGCGAAGCAGGTGGCGACATTCTCAACAGCCTCTTGGGCGGATTGCTCACCAAGACGCTTACAGAAGAAAGCCTCTATGGCACTTGGGTCTACCAGTCGCCCGAAGTACGTTTCGAGAGCGAGAACCTACTCGC
>CADCOX010000134.1 GCA_902803195.1 uncultured Bacteroidales bacterium | reverse complement strand
GAGCTTGTAGTCGACGGCGAACTGCGGAGTCAGGTTGTACTGGTTCTCCTTGTTCCAACCGCCATAAGCGTAGGCCACGGGGTTGCCGTTCATGAACATGTCGCGCAGCTGGTAGCTGGTGTGATGGCCGTCGTTATTGTTCGAGAGATCGAGAGGCAACATATTGAAGTAGCGACCCGTAGGCAGGTAGGTAAGTTTGCCGTCGACATTCTGAGCCATCAGCTCGTCGACGCTCATGTTAGGCATGGCGGTGTAAGCGCGACCGAGGATGTCGTTGGGGTTGTTCTTGTAGTTGGTGGTGAACGTCAAGCTGATGTTTGACGTGAACTTGATACGATCACTGACCCAGTAGTCGAGGGCTGTCTGCGTGGTGAAGCGGTTGAGCTTCTGTGCGATGATAGAACCCGTTGACTTGTCGTAACCGGCACTGACGCGGAAGGTAGCTTTCTCACCACCACCCGAGAGCGTGACGTACCACTTGTGCTCCTTACCGAACTGCTTCACTTCGTTGATCCAGTCGGTGTTGTTGCTGTAGTGGCCGTAGATGTCGGTGAGGTTGTTGTTGTAGTCAAGTTCGGGGATGGAAGTCGCAATCTGACGGGGATTGTAGTAGGCCTCCTTCAGCATCATGGTGTAGCCGTCACCATCGAGCATCTTGTAGCCATCGGGCTGCCAAGTGCCGTTGAACTTGTAGGAGAAAGTCACGTTGGTGGGACCACGGTGACCACGGCGCAGCTTGATCTCGATGACACCATTGGCACCACGTGAACCCCACTTAGCCGTGGAAGCGTCCTTCAGGACCTCGATGCTCTCGATGTCCTCGGGGTTGACATTCAGCAGGGTAGAGAACTGTTCTTCGTTATCCATGTCCTCGAAGTTGATGGTCTGTGCGTCCTCGGGGAGCTCGAAGATGTGGTCGTTCACGACAATCAACGGCTGAGCATTACCATTAATAGTAGAAGTACCGCGCAGGCGCATGGTAGTACCGGAACCGAGGTTACCGGAGTTGGCCACGATGTCGAGACCTGCGATCTGACCTTGCAGGGCTTGGTCGACCGACTCGAAGGCCATACCTTCCATCTCGTCCATGTTGAAGGTTTGTGAGGCTTGCGCCAACTCACGCGTCGGGATGGTCAGACCGCCTGACTGCTGTTTCTTGTGACCGATCTTGACCACCTCAGTCATGGTCTTTGTGTTGTCGGACAGCTTGATAGCAAATTTGGTGCGGTTGCCGATTTGCTGCGACCAAGGCTTGAGGCCGACGAAGGTGACATTCAGCGTGTGGCTGGGGTCTTTGATGTTCAGGGTAAAGTTACCGTTCATATCGGTAACGGTAGCGCTGACGATACGGTTGTTCTTGTCCTTTTCAACCACGTTGGCGCCGGGTACGACGTCATATTCATCCGATACAGTACCGGAGATGCGTCGTTGCTGGGCACTGGCGGGGGCTGCCATCAGGCAAACCATCCAAAGCAGTATTATTTTGATGAACTTATTCATACTGTAATCTTATTTCTTGTGGAGAAGTTCTTTTTCCTGGAGGATAGTCTCTGTCTTCGGAATAGCGAACCTGTGGAGGTATCTCTTGCAGGCGCCGGGCGTAGCCCAAGTGCTGTCGTATCGTCCGTTAACAAGAGGCACGTGGTTGAGTACACCATTAATCTGGTGGATGACGGCTGAGGTGGTACTAAAAAGTACGCAATTATTCATGGTCGAACGACCTGTAGGGGAAGTCAGTTTTTTGACGTCATAGGTCTGACTTTGAGAGTTCCACTGACAGCACACAATATCACGTGCCAACACATTCTTGAGCAAACCTGTCGTGGTTAGCGTGGAACCTCCACAATCATCGCGCACGAACATCTCTGTCATTCCATTTTGCTTTGCGCGTGAGAAGTGTACCTTGACGAAGACGCCGTTCTCGATATCATAGCTTGCGGTAACGTAATCGCTTTCGGTACGTTCACTCTTATCGGCAAAGAAGCTGTTGTCGACGAAGTGGCTGCGGATGAAGTTGCTCAGGTATGTAATCTTCGTCTGCAAGCGGAGCGAGTCCTCACCATTCAGGATGTGGACCTCTTCGTCCTCGGGATCAACGGGCAGGCTCTCGTAGTCAGCACGGATGTCTTCCCATGTGGGCAGGCCCTGTTCGGCAGCAGCCTGAATGGCCTCGTTGGTGGGCACGAGGAGCGTGTAGTTGTAGCTGTTCCAGAATTTGACATTGTAGTCGACACCACCACAACTCTTACCATCCAGCCAGACCACTAATTTGCTGAGATCGAGGCCGCAAGCCTTGATGATATCTTCGTTGGAGTTCATGTCAGTGAGGTCGTAGAAGGCTGCGCAGTCTTCACTGAACTCGTTGTGAACGATGCTATAGATACTCTTACTGGTGGGGATGATAGGTGCGTCGTCAATGACGTAAGTGTCACCATTGGCCATGTGGTTGGTGTTGGCTGCGGGAACATCTACACTCAGCGTACCACGGTCGCCCGTGAGCAAGCCGGCGCGCTCGTTCTCGAGCTGGAAGCCACCCTGAACCTTGATGATATTGTTGTCGGCATCTTTGGTGACCTTGAGGGCAGCACCGTTCTTGGCGATGTAATACTCGTCTTCGTTGTTGATGGGGTTGGTGCCATCGTGCACGATCGTGTGGCTCTCGAGGATGTCACGCAGACGGGTAATGAGCTCGGATTCTTCCAACTGGTCGAGGTTGTAGATGGTTCCGATGGTAGCGTTTGCCTGATCGTAACGATAGAGGATACGGCCTGTGACCAACGGCATAGCTTCGGTGGTCTGGGCGTTGCTCTTCATGGCCATCTGGATGACACGAGGCTTCTGGCTGGAGAAGCTCACCGGGTCGTAATAGCGCCGGAGTGCTTCGTCGCTGGGGAGGAAGAAGGTGAACTGCGAACGCATAGCCATGAGGTAGGCGTAGTAGTTCATGTGAACCTTATCTTTATTAGGATCTTCACCGTTGTTGATGGCCCATTTCATGATTTGGTTGGTCTTGCTGATGTTGGCAGGAGCTGCGACGGAGATATAGGCCGCCGGACCGTAGACCTTATCCATCACGTAGACCGCACCGTTACATGCGAGCATGCAGGTGTCGATCTCGTTGAGGTCGTCGGGCGAGAACATCTCTTCCTGCGACTGGTAGTCGCGCAGGTCGGTGATCTTGCTGGGCACAGAGCTGTTGAACGAGGAGAACATGATTACGTTCAAGAGCTTATCCAGCGTGGAAAGAGGAATCCAGTCGATCTTCCTATAGAGCGCGTCGAAGTCGCCGGCAGGAACCTCAGCCCAAGGATCGGGAGCGTAGGTCTGCACGAGCTGCCAACCAGCACCGCCCTCAGAGAAGTATTCCATCAGGGCATCGTCGTTAGGCACAAACATGGCAGCCATATCGACGCGTCTATCTTCCTCTCCGAAGAATTCGTTCCATCCTGGGTCGTACTGCAGGTTAATGTCGCCACCGTCGCTGAAGGGCTTGCCGTCGGGGCCAACCTTCTGCGAACGGCCGCCAGCACCACGTAGCGCGAAGTATTTCTTCGTGTAGATAGTACCGTTGAAGTCCGGGTGTAGTTTCTTATAGTCCTCGGTGACGGCTGCATTGGGGTAGGGGAATGAGAAGCGGTCGAGCATGTGGCTGAAGATCTTCGTCCGGCCATTGGTGCGGATGAGCTCAGCCATGTTGGGGAGAGGCTTGATGACCTTCTCCGTCATGTTGACATAACCATTCTGAGCCACCAGATCTTGCTGCTGCAGGAGGGCGTCATAAATATGTACGTCACGTGTCTGGCGCGGACGTCCCATGAATTTGGCGAAGTCGTCGTTGGTGATGAGTTGTTTAGCCATGTGCTCCTGGGTGAAGTGAAGCATCATGCTGAGCGTGGAGTCCATGACGAGGTAGATACCCTTGTCACCTTTTTCAGGTCGGAAGTCGCCCCAGTAGTAGCGCCCTGCTTCGATGTCGTCATCGTTATAGGTGTAAGGCACTTCGTTTGCTGGGAGGTAGGTGATGGAGTCCACGAGGTCGACGTCGGTATAACGACGCATGTAAGCGCCTCGTTCGGGCGGGTTGGTGCCGTCGCCATCAGCGCTGGCGAGGTTTTCCATAACGATGGCGTTGTTGAGCATGCTGCAGTGGATGAGCAGCTTCTTCTGAGCGGGGCTGAGACGCTCGTAGCTGGTGGCATTGTGCCAAGGATTGTTCTCAGGCAGCGCGGCGTTGCTCTTGAAGAAGGCGGCCCAAGCGTTGTCGTCGGCAACAAACACGGTCTTGGATCCTGTCTTGCTCAGAACGTCCTTGAGATTGCGAACACCAGCTGGATTCACATCTGGATCCTCGAGCAACCGTAGATAGTTGCTGAATGTGTGGGTGACACCATCGTCATCCTTCATGCCATTTTGTAGACTTTCGTAGATGCTAGCATTCAACCAATCGGGCTTTTCGTCGTCCCATCGGTATTCGTCCTTGCATGACCACGTTAGTCCACAAGCAGCCAACAGGCTGAGCGCAAGCGCCGCCTGCTTACCGAATGTGCTAAAACGGTTTTTCATACACATTGAATTTGAGTTTGTTAATGTTTATTTAGAATTTTGATTTAGTCGTCAGTAAACGCTCCAAAATGGGGCAAAAAGTTGTTAATTTTGCATTACAATGGGTCAAAATTAAAGTATTTTTGTCTTTCCACGCGCACGTTAGGCAAAAAATCTTCTTGGTTTAATGTTTTTTAACGGATAACTGTTAAAATAGGTGCTTCCTCTCGTGACGTATCCTCGGCCTTCCCACTCCTTAAAGCAATGAGAAAAAGAACCTGCCGAATGACCGATAATGGGATTCCGGTCGATTCGGCAGATTCGTGGTGGAGATTGTAAAGTTCGTTTGTATAATATCGTCCGCCTGATTTGTAATTGAGGCTGAGTCTCAATCTAAACTTGAGTAGGCGGTCGGTGTTGGCTTGAAGTAAGGCTGACGATACGATTCCCAATCAATCGTTGGGGAATGCTTTTTTCAATCGAGCCTCCTCTTTGGCTGTGATGGCGATGACGGTGCCGTGGCGCGGCGTAAAGGCGCCTTTTGTCTCTGTATCCTGCACTTGTTTGAAGGTGCGTAGGTCACTGCTCTTGCAGAATTGATAGTGGCCACTTGTGTAGCAGTCATACATCAGCACCCAAGTTCCGTCATGGAGGCGGAACACGCCCGAGCCTTCTACTTGTTTGTCCGTATCCTGACACCATCCAGGTTGTAGCTCCCAAGTGTTTCCATTGTAAAAATCTTTGGCAATGAATTGCTTGATGCCTTTTTGCCTTTGGCCTTCGGTCTTGAAGAAGATGTGGAAGAGCCCATCGTCATCCTTGACAATGTCCGTGTCGATGCTGGCATTCTTCATGTCGAAGAGCACTTTCGGTTCGCCTTCGAGATCGCTGAAGTCCTTGTTGGCATAGGCCCAGTAGACGCGGTCGTAAGGACATGAACCATCGTCGGTTAGGATAGAGAAGTAGACAATATACTTGCCTGTGACGTCATCATAGATGGTCTGAGGAGCCCAAACACGTGTCACGTGTTCGAACATTGTGCCACGAAAGCGATCAGGGAAGTGTATAGTATGGTGTTGCCAATGGACCATATCCTTGGAACGCATAAGCACCATGCCTCGGTTGCTGCTCCAGCCCAGACTCGACTTCATGTCGGTAACGACCATATAGAACCAGCCACCTTTTCCCCGCAAGATGTGAGGGTCGCGCACACAGCCGGTGCGTGCAATCTCTGCGGAAGCGATGATGGGCTTTCCGTTGTTCAGGGGGGTATAGTTCCATCCATCCTCTGAGATGGCATAACAGATTTGTTCCTGCTCAGGAGCATTACCGGTGAAGTAGGTGAAGAGGTAGGCCGTTGTTTTCTTCTTGGCACTAAGTGAAGTGGCTGATGCAAAGGCGATTGCGAGCCAAAGCAATTTCTGTAATTTCATTGTTGTCAGAGTTTAGTTAGCATTTCTTGCAACAAAGATACAAATAATATGAAGTCAACGGAAAAGGTAGTGCCTAAATTTAGAAAAATTAACGGTTATGCAATCGATAATGGAGGCAGTTCTTGTAGAAATGGAAGGTGAACTTAAAGGAAAGTGGCTTTCTATTTCTTCTTTCTTTTCTTGCGCAGTTTCTCAGCTATCTTCCAGTGTTCCTCAGCCTCTTCGTGAAGTCCATCGTGGTCGAAACAGTCGCCAAGTCGTTTGTGAGCCGCTTCGAATTCAGGCCATAGGGCAATAGCTTTTTCGTAGTTGCGACGTGCTGCACCGTAACTACCAGCTTCGCTGATGCAATCGTTGCCCATAAGATAGTATTCCTTGGCAAATTGCTGTAACGACTTATTGCGCTTGGTGAGCTGATGGCGCAGCTTCTCGTTCTCGGCACGGAGGCTGGTGATGACACCGAGTTTACGTCGGATGAAACGCTTAGCGATGGGGCTCTCAATGTCATAGCGGGCGTGGATAGCCGTGAAGAAATGCTGAATGAAATCGTCCCAGCGTTCTTCGTTGAAGGCACGTGCGGTCTCATTGTATTCGATATCCGCTTTTGCTGCCTGTAGAGCACGTTCGAAAGCTTGCGGATTGTTGAAATATTTGGCGAAATTTACCACCTCTTGGCGAATGAAAACATCTGCGTGGTTGAGCGGACGCTTGAGGGTGATGCCTTCGAGCGAGCGACAACGACTGAGCGCGACATAAGCCTGACCTCCTGTGAAGGTTCCATTACCAAAATCTATGTTGACGCGGTCAAAGGTGAGGCCTTGGCTTTTGTGGATGGTGATGGCCCAAGCTAATCGGATCGGAAACTGGGTAAAGGTGCCAAGCTGTTCTTCCTCGATTTTCTTTTCCTGTTCATTATAAGTATAACGCACGTTAGCCCATTGTGCTTCTTCAACAAGTACTTCTTTGCCCGTCTCGGTGACGATGATGAGGCCGTAAGGTTCTTCGCTGAAACCTGTGATAGTGCCAAGGGTGCCGTTAACCCATTGCTTGTTTTGGTCATTCTTGACGAAGATAACTTGTGCGCCGAGTTTGATGTCGAGGTCAAGAAGTGTTGGGAGAGAGGATTGCGGAAAGTCGCCACGGATACATCCATGGAGGGTGAGGGTGTCGCCGTTGAGGCGTGAGAGTTCGGTGTTGTTGATGAAGTCGACATCATCCCGACGAGTGCAAAGGGTGATGCCGAGGTGAGAAGGGAGGGAAAGGGATGAGGCGGAAAAGGAGTCTGAAGGGCAGGGGAAGCCTGACGAGGAGGGGGACTCGGCGACTAAATCGCCGAGCGCCGACGTTCCAAGAGTGGCATTGACACGGGTGTTGAGGAGGGCGAGGTCCGCAGGTGTGAAAATATTGGTTCGAATACGGTCGAGCACCGAGATGAAGCGTTGATCCTGCTGCCGATAGACTTTAGTGAGTTCGATACTGACGAGCTCCATCTGTTTGAACACATGAGCGGCGAAGAAGAAGGGAGAAGGATAGAACCTGCTGAGGATGTCGCGTTCGTCGGCCTTCACGACGGGTTCCAGCTGGTAGATATCCCCGATGAGCAGCATTTGTTTGCCTCCGAAGGGCGTGCGGTGGTTCTTGGTGTAGGTACGCAGGATGCGATCGATGAAGTCAATCATGTCAGCTCGCACCATGGATATCTCATCGATGATGATAAGTTCCAGGTTTTGAAGTAGTTGAATATGCTCCTTGTTGTATTTGAGGAACTCGCGTATGCGCCTGCCAGCATAACGTGCATCATCAGGTGCTAACGGATGAAATGGCAGTTTGAAGAAACTATGCAGGGTGACACCTCCTGCGTTGATGGCAGCAATACCCGTTGGGGCTAATACAACACATTTCTTCTTGGTGTTCTCCTTGACATAACGAAGGAACGTACTCTTACCCGTTCCCGCCTTTCCTGTGAGGAAAAGCGAGTGATGGGTAAATCGAATCATGTTGAGTGCCGCCTGGAACTCAGGCGTGCTGGTGTCAATCTGGATTGTCGGCATAACTGCTATTCTGCCGTTTCGTTGTGAGAGGTGCCCGTTGAGGTTGCTTCGGCATTCTCGTTGGCGGGAGCAGGTGGAGGCAGTTCCTTGTCACCATTCACACTGGAGAACCCGATGCCCTCCATCGGGCCGAGGTTGCTGACGCTGTCAATGCTGAAGGAGCGCGTTGTGCCGGTGGAACCCCAGCCTTCATAGTCTTTGGGGTCGATCTCCTCTTCTTCACGAGGTGGCGGGAATTTCGCCAAATACTTGCTGAAGCGTGGATCTTTCAATACGCTTGCCATGAAGTTGCCGAAGATGGGGAGTGCGGTACGGCTGCCTTGGCCAAGGGCTCCCGAGCGGAAGTGAATACTACGGTACTCTCCACCTACCCATCCTCCAGCCACCAGTTTGGGCGTGATGCCGATATACCAGGCGTCGGAGTGGTTATTGGACGTACCCGTCTTGCCTCCGAAGTCCACTTTGTCCCTAACGGGATTAATGTACTGCCAAAGTGCTTGCGAAGTGCCGCCGCGTGTCGTGAGACCTCCCTTGAGCAGTTGTTGCATGAAGAATGCGGAGCGGTAGGGGATGGCTTGGCGTTCTTCGTGATGGGCGTCATAAATCACTTTGCCGTCTCGATTCACAATCTGTGTGACCAGACAGGGCGCGCTGTATTTGCCGTCGTTGGCGACCGTGCAGTAGGCGTTGACCATCTCGTAGAGCGAGACATCGCTGGCTCCGAGACTCAGTGCTGGTACTTCGTCGAGTTTGGAACGAATGCCCATCGCATGAGCTGTCGTTGCCACGTCATGAATGCCCACTTCATAGGCCAGTTTGACAGCGATGCTATTGACACTGAGCGCAAAAGCTGTCTTGAGCATCATGTTAGAACCGGAGAAACGGCCATTGGCATTGTGAGGCGCCCAACGGCCCACTTTGCCGTAAATGCTCTGCTTGTAGGCTACGTAACTGTCGGTGCGGCGGTCGACGGGCTTGAGGCCTTTGTTCATGGCTTCGGTGTAGACGAAGAGTTTGAACGTGGAACCAGGCTGACGACGGGAGGTCACCTTGTCATATTTCCAGAAATTGAAGTCGACGTCGCCAACCCATGCTTTGACATGACGTGTATCTGGTTCGATGACGATGAAGCCACAGTGTAGGAAGCGAACCATATATCGGATGGAGTCCATGGTGGAAATCTCGCGGAAAACAGGTCCGCCGTAACTGAAGAGTTTCACGCGATGCGGCAGATTCATGTAGTAGTCTACGCTGTCGGGGGCATCTGGGAATTCCTTCTGGAGTTGCTTATAACGGTCGGTCTTCTTGGCAAGGTTTTCGATGAAGCCCTTGATCTCACGATGTTGTGAGTCCTGCCAGGGATTCTGTCCACGCCAGTGCTCGTCGAAACGTTGCTGGAGCACACGCATCTGTTTCATGGCTGCTTCCTCGGCATAGCGTTGCATGCGCGAGTCGATGGTCGTGTAGATTTTCAGGCCGTCGGAGTAGAGGTCGAGGTGCTCGTTCTCATAGCCCATCACCTTTCCGTCCTCGCAAAGCTGGTCGATGTATTCCTGCAAGTCGGTACGTAGGTAAGGAGCAATACCGTCGAAGGAACTCTCCTCGAAGTTCTTGATAACTCCCATGGGGATGGCTTGAAGGCTGTCGAGTTGTTCCTGCGTGGCAGGTTCGCCTTGCAGGATGATACCTCCATGTTCGTAGAGGTTCTGCAAGACGACGTTGCGTCGCTCGGCTGAACGCTGAGGATGACGTCGTGGATTGTAAGTACTTGTAGCCTTGAGCAGTCCCACGAGCGTGGCGGCTTGCTCATAGGTTAAGTTGTGAGGCGTCGTGCCGAAGTACTTGCGCGCAGCAGTCTTGATGCCGAAACTATTCGAGCCGAAGTCGACTGTGTTGAAGTACATCGTCAGAATCTCTTCTTTAGAGAACGCAATCTCGAGCTTGGTGGCTACTATCCATTCTTTGGCCTTCTGCACGAGGATTTTCACGCCGGGAATGCGTCCAAGCAGTCCGGTGGAGTATTGGGTGCGCGTTCGGAACAGGTTCTTGGCAAGTTGCTGTGTGATGGTGCTGGCTCCTCGTCCGTGACCTTGTGCGATGTCTTTTGCTGCTGCGAGAAGTCCTGGGATATCAACGCCGCGATGTTGGTAGAAACGCTCGTCCTCTGTAGCGATGAGCGTACGGACGAGGATGGGGCTGATATCCTCATACTTCACAGGACTGCGATTCTCGTTGAAATAGCGTCCCATCAAGATGCTGTCGGTGCTATAAATCTCGCTGGCCTCGCTGGTGACAGGGTTCTCAATTTGTTTGAACCCAGGTGATTTGCCGAAGAGCCACAGGAAATTGACGTCGACGGCCACAAGGAGTAGCAAGAAGGCTATCACGAGGGTGCAGAACCACACGATGATACGCTTGTACCACGGACCGGAGTATGTCTTACGGATAGTTTCTTTGAGTTTCATTGTTCAGGCAGTTAGTTGGAGGTATTTCCGACAGGCTGACAGACCGCGTTGTCCACGTATTCGAGGATGGCTGCATAGTCGTCGGGCTGGAACCAATGTATGTCGTTGTCGTGGGCGAACCACGTGAGTTGTTTCTTCGCGTACACGCGCGTATTCTTCTTCATTCGCTCTTTGGCGAAGTCGAGTTCCCATGTACCGTCGAGCACCTGGAACATTTCTTTGTAACCTACGGTGTTGAGCGCATTCTCGTCGCGGTAGGGCAGGAGGGCACGTACTTCGTCGAGGAGTCCTTCGTCGAGCATTTGTTCCACACGCAGGTTAATGCGCTCGAAGAGTTCGGCCCGCGGTCGGTTGAGACCTATCTTGATGATGCGGAAGGGGCGCTGCTTGGTCGTCGCGGTGCGGAAACTGGTAAAGGTGCGGCCTGTCTGGTAACAGACCTCGAGGGCGTGTACGATGCGCTTGGTGTTCTTGAGGTCTACGGTGGCGTAGTATTCTGGGTCGAGGAGTCGCAATTCGCGGGCGAGTGTGTCGAGGCCTTCGGCTTGAAGCCGTTGGCGTAGGAGCGTACGCGTCTCCTCGTGGATGGTCGGTATGTCGTCAATGCCCTTGCAGACGGCGTCGATGTAGAGCATGGAACCTCCTGCCATTAGCAGTGTGTCGTGGTCGGCGAACAACTTATCTGTGAGCTGAAGAACATCAGCCTCGTAGCGAGCGGCGCTATAGTAGTCGCGGATGTCGAGTGTGCCTACGAAGTAGTGGCGGACGCGACGTTGTTGCTCCTCGGTGGGAGCGGCTGTGCCGATGCGCAGGTCGCGATAAAGCTGCCGGCTGTCGGCCCCCAGAATAGGGCTGCCGATGTGCTCTGCCAGTTGAAGGGAGAGCTCTGTCTTTCCGACGGCTGTTGGGCCAAGGAGTACGAGGAGGGTCTTCATAGGCGGATAGATGTGACTGCGGCTTGACGAAGTCTGCGCTAAGCGAGAAAAGCAAAGCTGACCATTGTGCTAAACAAGAACTGCAAGGTTGGCCTTTATGATAGACGAGAGCTGGGCCGTTGACAGGCTATCCCTCGGTGAAATCGAAGCCTTCGAGGTCAATCTCCTCGATGTCGAAGAGGTCGTCGTCGGTGGGTTCGATGTCATCATCGTCAGCGAGGGCTGCAGCGTTGAGCTGTGCCAGTAGGTCGGCATTGGTAGGAGCCTTGACGGGCTCTGGGCTCTCAATCTGCAGGGGCGGTGGCGTGCCATGGCTGCGGCGGCAGTGAGGCTCGTCGATGTGTTTGCCGTAGCTGATGTGGGTGACTTCGAGGAGCAGACCGCGTGACTCCGCAGCGTCAAAGACGTATTGCAAGCGCTGTCCCTCATCGTCGAGCAAGTCGCCGAGTTCCACTTCGTCCATGGTCTCGTCTTCGTAGCTCTTCTCGGGGATGGCGCGCTCGTGATGCCAGCGATGATCACAAATATAGAAGGTGGATGGCTTGTGAGGTCCCCACCCACAGGTGTCGCGGATCAGTTGATGGAGGTCGGCGAAGGTGGCATCGGACTCAATGAGTAGTTCGACGACGAAATCCTCTACTTCGGGACTTACGACTGTGATGGTGTAAAGCATAGGCCACGGGCTACGCCCTTAGTTTAGAATTTAACGTATGAGAAGTTGAATGAGCCTTAGTGTACAAAGCCTCGCTTCTTGGTGTCTTCGATGAAGTCCAGGATGTATTTGATCTCATCGGTCTGTGGCAGCTCGCGCTGGATGGTGGCGAGGGCGTCGGCCAATGAGAGTCCTCCTTGGAAGATGATGCGGTAGGCCTCGTGAATCGTGTTGATGACCTCGCGCTCGAAGCCGCGGCGTCGCAGTCCTACGATATTCAGACCGCAGTAACTGGCCGGCTCGCGTGCGCAGATGCTGTAGGGAACGATGCTCTGGGAAGAGCGTGTGCCACCGCCTACCATCGTGTAGCTGCCGATGCGGCAGAACTGATGGACGAGCACACAGGCCGAGAGGATGGCGTGGTCGTCGACGGTCACTTCACCAGCCAGTTTGGAGCAGTTGCCGATGATGACGTCGTTGCCCACGATGTCGTCGTGAGCGATGTGGCAGCCTTCCATGAGAAGGTTGCCAGAACCCACAACGGTCTGACCTTTGGCTGCAGTGCCGCGGTTGATGGTCACGTTCTCACGGATCTTGTTGTTGTCGCCGATGATGGCGAGCGTGTCTTCGCCACGGAACTTGAGGTCTTGGGGCACGGCGCTGATGACGGCGCCG
>CADCOX010000133.1 GCA_902803195.1 uncultured Bacteroidales bacterium | reverse complement strand
GTATTTTCCTTCTTGTTTTGATTTTTCTTCTCGATTTTGTCCGAATGTGTGTGTTTTATGCTTACCTTTGCATCGCAAAATAGCAGATGATTATGCGTAAGCTTTATTTCATAGCCCTCCTCGCCTGCGCCCTGCCCCTGCATGCGCAGGACCTGGCCGCCCGCCTCGTGGCCACCGACTACCGCCTCAACTACGACCAGACGCGCACGCTCGGCGTAGACGTCCACGCCCTTGCGTTCTTCAAGGACAATGAGTACGGCGGCGATCAAGCCACAGGCTACACGTTGCCAGGCTTCTGGGTGCAACCGCGACTCACCTGGCAACCCTTGGATGCCGTCCGCCTCGAAGCCGGCTTCCACGCCACTGTCTTCGACGGCACCAACAAATATCCGTGTTTCGCCTACCACGACATCGCACGCTGGAAAGGCGCTAAGTATCAGCACGGTGCGCACGTCCTTCCCTTCCTGCGCGCACAAGCTCAGCTGCGAAGGCTCACCTTCGTCCTCGGCAATCTCTACGGAGGCGCCAACCACGGCCTCGTGGAACCGATGATGAACGCCGAAGTCAACCTCTCGCAAGACCCCGAGATGGGCTTCCAGCTGCTCGCCGACCTGCCGCGCTACCACTTCGATGCCTGGATCAACTGGCAGAGTTTCATCTTCCGCGAGGACAGCCATCAGGAGGCTTTCACCGTAGGCCTCTCGCAGCGCATCGCGCTCAACGCCCCACGCTCCTCGCTCCACTTCTACGTCCCCATAGACGTGCTCATCCAGCATCGCGGAGGCGAGATCGACGCTACCGACATGGGGGTGCAGACCATCGACAACGGTGCCCTCGGCATCGGCCTGCGATGGAAGGCTAACACGAAGGTGTTCAAGGGTTTGACAGCCGAGGCGCTGGCACTCGGTTGCTGGCAGCAGACAGGCGAGTTGTGGCCTTTCGACAGTGGCGCAGCAGCCGCTTTCACGCTCAGCGCCGACCTCATCAGCGACCTGCGCCTGTTCGCCACCACGCTCTATGCCCACGAATTCTGCTCCATCTACGGAGCCCCCTTCTTCTCGACCTATTCCACGAAGACAGGAGGCCGCTTCTCGAACGTCATGACCTCCCACATCGGTGCAGAATGGAGCCATACCTTTGCCCGCGACTACGTGCTCGGGGCTAAAGTCGACACCTACTTGACACACACGGGCAAGGAGACGATGCCCGACGACACAGGGCGTGCCTCGGCTTTCAATAATAATTTCTCGTTTGGAGTGTTCCTTCGCTGCAGCCCTCACTTCCTCGTGAAGCGCTTCAACCGATGACGTTCACCTCAGGCGCAATCTCGATGCCGAACTTCGCCTTCACGTCCGCCTGGATGCGTTCGCACAAAGCTGCAATATCCTTGCCTGTAGCTCCTCCGAGGTTCACCAGTACCAGCGCCTGACGCTCGTAAACGCCAGCCTTGCCCAACGCTTTTCCCTTCCATCCGCATTGCTCAATCATCCAGCCGGCAGGAATCTTCACGCGCTCATTATCTACCTCGTAATGAGGCATCTCGGGGTATTGCTTCAACAATTGCTTGAAGGTCGCTCTTGGCACGATAGGATTGGTGAAGAAGCTGCCAGCATTACCTAGTTCCGTCGGTTCGGGAAGCTTCGACCTGCGGATTTCGATAATCGTCTGTCGCAGTTGGTCGGCCGTCAGGTCGGTCTCGTTGAAACCGCGCTCTTCGAGGGCACGGCGGATGCCGCCATAGTCCAGACGCGGACGGAAGCTGTGGGACAGACGGAAATGCACGTGCGTGACGGCATAGCGGCCTCGCAGCTCGTGTTTGAAAGCGCTGTCGCGATAGCCATAGCGGCATTCCTCGGCGGTGAAATGACGGATCTCGCCCGTCTGCAGGTCCACCGTGTCTACGAAGAGGATGAAGTCCTTGGCTTCAGACCCGTAGGCACCGATGTTCTGCACGGCGCTCGCACCCACTTCGCCCGGGATGAGCGACAGATTCTCGAGCCCATACCAATGACTATCAACGGCATATTGAACCCAGTCGTCCCACGTGATGCCTGCGCTGACGCGCACGTAGACGTAGTCGCCTTCGTCGGCTGTCACGTGGATTTCCATCATGCGCGAATGCAGGATCGTCCCGTCGAAATCTCTCAGGAACAGCAGGTTGGAGCCGCCGCCGATGTGGAGTAGGGGGGTGGTGTCGCCTGCATCGCGATGCTGGCGAACGAAAGCCTGCAGCTCGTCCACGGAATCGTAATCCACGAAGTGAGAAGCTTTCACGTCGATGCCGAACGTGTTGTGCTCGAGGAGTGAGCAGTTATCCTTGATAGTCATGTCAATTGTTGAAGTTCAGTTACTTAGTTCTCGTAGTCGGTCAGTTGCCATTGACCGCTTACGTTGCGGTGAAAGATCATCAGCGTCTGCAAACCATTGGCCAATCCCCTCATCTGCAGTACCATGCGATTGGGGTTGGGATAGTTCTGGCCATAGTTGACGTTGGTCAGCACGTCCTGCGGCAACTCCGGAGCAAACTCAAACCATTGGTCGGCGTCGATGGTGCCTTCGATGGTCTCGTACTCCGAGTCCTCGTCGATGGTCGTGTAGCGCAGAGGCTCGCGGATATGCTGGCGCTGATAGGTGGAGTCGGTCGCAAACTGACGGTAGAAGTCGAGGAAATCCTGCAAGTCGCTGTGCTCAAACGGCAGGTCGGCCATCTGTGTCAGCATCCAGAGGCCGTCCGTGCTGTCGCGCTCGAAAGCATAGACGTTGATGGTGCGGCTGTGGAGGTAGATCTGTTCCACGCGAGCCTCGCAGACCGTCGTGTCCTGCGACAGAGGCATCTGCGAACGCGTGTTCCACAGCACGGTGCAGAAGTCTTGTCCCAAGAAAAGGGCGTGATGGCGCCAGTCGCGTCGTTCGATGGTTTGCGTCTCGCCGTTGGCTTGAGAGACCACTAAGGGAAAACGAACGCGCGCGCGCTGGAGACGGGCGCTGAGGTCGAAGCGGAAAACAAAGTCATCGAACAACTCGTCGGCGATGATGGGAAGGGGCTCGTCGGTCGTCTGGTCGTCGAGCGCGAACGTGTCTTCTGACTCCACCAGCGCATCTTCGTCAAGGGAGTCGGCTGTGTCGGGCGTCTCTAAGGCCGTCGACATAGATGCACGTCCCTGACAGCCAAGCAGGCAGAGCACGGATGTGCAGCAAACGACAACGAGGGCCATTAAGGCCGTTTTTCCTTTCATCTTTTAGATGACTTTTGCTTTCTTTTTGGTAATTTCATGCAAAAGTAAGCTTTATTTTTCATTCAACGTGTATTTTTTCACAAGAATTATGTACCTTTGCGCAGTTTTTTGAATATATATCAATCAGAACACCTATAAATATGCTCGAAAGAATCAAGCAATTACTCGAAGAGGTGAACAACCTCACCGCGGCTTCGCCCGAGGAAGCTGAGGCTCTGCGCATCAAGTATCTCAGCAAGAAAGGAGAGATCAGTGCGCTCATGAATGATTTCCGATTGGTGCCTGCCGAGATGAAAAAGGAGTTTGGCATGCGCATCAACGAACTCAAGAACTGCGCTACCGAGCGCATCAACGCGCTGAAGGCTGCTGCCGCGGCACAGGAGACAGTGGCCGACGACCTTGACCTCACGCGCACACCCTATCCCATACCCCTCGGAACGCGCCACCCACTGACCATCGTCAAGAACGAGATCGTCGACATCTTCTCGCGACTGGGATTCACCCTCGCCGAAGGCCCCGAGGTGGAGGACGACTGGCACGTCTACAGTTCCATGAACTTCGCCGACGACCACCCTGCACGCGACATGCAGGACACCTTCTTCGTGGAGGCTCACCCCGACATCATCCTCCGTTCGCACACCTCCAGCGTGCAGGCTCGTGTGATGGAGCGCACCCAACCGCCCATCCGCGTCATCTGCCCTGGACGCGTTTATCGCAACGAAGCCATCAGCGCACGTGCCCACTGCTTCTTCCATCAGGTGGAAGGCCTGTACATCGACAAGAACGTGTCGTTCAAGGACTTGAAGCAAGTGCTGCTGCTCTTCGCGCAGGAGATGTTCGGCCCCGACACGAAGATCCGTCTGCGTCCCAGCTTCTTCCCCTTCACCGAACCCTCTGCCGAGATGGATGTCAGTTGCACCCTCTGTGGTGGCAAGGGCTGCAGCCTCTGCAAGGGCGAGGGATGGCTCGAGATCCTCGGTTGCGGAATGGTTGATCCCGCCGTGCTCGAAGCCAATGGCATCGACAGCAGCGTCTACAGTGGCTATGCCTTCGGTATGGGCATCGAGCGCATCGCCAACCTCAAGTACGAAGTCAAGGACCTCCGCCTCTTCTCAGAGAACGACGTCCGCTTCCTCGAGGAGTTCACCGCCGCCAACTAATGCTTTACCTCCGCTCAGCCTCTCTCGCCTTTGGCGACCGCCAGTTGTTCCGCGATCTCGACCTGCATGTCGGTCGTGGACAGATGGTCGGTGTCACAGGCGAGAGCGGTTGTGGCAAGACCTCCCTTCTGCGGGCTGTCCTCGGCTTTGTCCCCCTCACAGCTGGCACCATAGAGGTCTGTGGCTTCACGCTGGATGCTCGTCACATTCATGACATTCGCCAGCAGACAGCTTACGTGCCACAGGAATTGCAGCCTCCTGTCACGATCGGACACGACCTGCTCAAACTGACCCTCGACCTCTCCGCCAATCAGCCTCATGCAGAGCGTGAGCGCTATCAGGCGTTGATGTCTTTGGTGGGACTTGACCCTTCGTTGCTTGAGCTCTCAGCAGCGAAACTCTCGGGCGGTCAGCGTCAACGCCTTCTCCTGACTGCCGCACTCTCTCTGCCCAAGCCGCTCCTGCTCCTCGACGAGCCCACCTCTGCTCTTGATGAGGACAGCACTCAGCGCGTCGGCCTTGCCGTGCAGCAAGCTTGTCACGAAGGGAATCGTTCAGCCCTTATCGTCTCCCACGACCCCATCCTCCTCGCTTTATGCGACCGAGTCCTCCAGCTATGATCATTCGCCATTTTCCATCGTTCATTTTCCATTGTCCATTCCAAGACCCTCTCCCCGCTCCCCCGTCAGGGGGAGAGCCTCGCTTCGCTCGAGAGGCTGCGCGGTGTTGGGCTTGCATTGTCCATTTCCCATTGTCCATTGTCCATTGTCCATTCTCCATTTTCCATTAACTCTATGAAAGCCGCCATTATCCAGCAATCCTGCACCCCCAATCCTGCGGACAACCGCGCCCGCCTCGCTGCCTCCATCGCCGATGTAGCCTCGCGTGGAGCTGAGCTCGTTGTGCTTCAAGAACTCCACAACACGCCCTATTTCTGTCAAGTGGAGTCCGTCGATAACTTCGACCTTGCCGAACCCATCCCCGGTCCTTCTACCGAGTTCTTCGGCGCCCTTGCGCGTGAGCATGGCGTTGTCCTCGTCACCAGCCTCTTCGAGCGCCGGGCACCGGGGCTTTACCACAATACAGCTGTTGTCTTCGAGAGAGATGGCTCCATCGCCGGCATCCATCGCAAGATGCATATTCCCGATGACCCTGCCTACTACGAGAAGTTCTACTTCACTCCTGGCGACCTCGGTTTCCAGCCCATCAAGACCTCCGTGGGCAACCTCGGCGTGCAGGTCTGCTGGGACCAGTGGTACCCCGAAGGAGCACGTCTGATGGCCCTCGCTGGCGCCGACATCCTCATCTATCCCACTGCCATAGGCTATGAGAGCAGCGATACGCCTGACGAACAGCAGCGCCAGCGCCAGGCGTGGCAACTCGTGCAGCGAGGTCATGCCGTGGCCAACGGCCTCCCCGTCGTGGCTGTGAATAGGGTAGGGCATGAGCCCGATCCCAGCGGACAAACCAATGGCATCCAGTTCTGGGGCACCAGCTTCGTGGCGGGTCCCCAAGGCGAACTCCTTGCCGAGGCCTCGCAGACAGAACCCGAGAACCTCGTCGTTGACATCGACCTCCATCGTTCCGAGCAAGTGCGTCGTTGGTGGCCCTTCCTCCGCGACCGCCGCATCGATGCCTACCAAGACATCCTCCTCCGCTTCCGCGATTAAGTCTCGCCACGGTGCTCTCTGTTCACCCCCGCTCGCTTCTCTCCTCGCAGCTGAATTCTTCGGCTCTCGCCGCCGATCGCTTCAGCTCTCGCCGTCACCGTTCTCTTCGGCTCTTGCCGTCACCGTTCTCTTCGGCTCTCGCTGCCGCCGTTCTCTTCGGCTCTTGCCGTCTCCGTTCTCTTCGGCTCTCGCCGTCTCCGCTCTCTTCGGCTCTCGCCGTCTCCGCTCTCTTCGGCTCTCGCCGTCTCCGCTCTCTTCGGCTCTCGCCGCCGCCTCCGCTCTCTTCGGCTCTCCTCGCTGCCTCCTCCGCTCTCTTCGGCTCTCCTTGCCGCCTCTGTTCTCTGTTAGTCGTCCCGTCTTGTATGTTGCCGTTTTACGGCAACCTCTTTCCCTCTCATGGCAATCCATTTCACCCCTTCCACCTCCTCGATTAGCGACCTCACCCTCCACCTCAAGCTTGCCCATCAAGCAGGCCCTGAGCAGACCGAGATTCGCACCACCTTCTTCCCCGCCGAGTGGCATCCGCAAAGCGGCGTACAGCTCACTTGGCCCCATGCAGGCACCGATTGGGCGCCCCTCCTCGCCGAGGTGGACGATTGCTTCGTCAGCATCGCCCTCGAGATACTTGCCCACGACGAACTCCTTCTCATCGTAACCCCTGAGCCCGACCGCATCAAGGCTCTCCTGTGCGAGCGTATACCCTCGCGTTTCCTCTCGCATGTCCGCTATTTCGAGTGTCCCACCAACGATACATGGGCACGCGACCATGCCTTCCTCACACTCCTGACCGAAGCCGGTCCCCGCCTCCTTGATTTCCAATTCAATGGTTGGGGCAACAAATTCCCTGCCGACCTCGACAATGCCATTAATCAGAGGCTTGCAGGGCAAAGCCCCTCTCCCCGCTCCCCCCGTGGGGGGGAGGGCCGCCAAGTGGATGCCCGCGATAATATGAATGTCATTGAAGACACGGCTCTCAGTGATAACACATTTGACGGTAACGGAAAATATACCAGTGGACATGGAGTCCTCCCCCCCACGGGGGGAGATAGAGAGGGGCTCCTACATGGCACCTACGAGCCCCATCTCGATTTCGTCTTCGAAGGCGGCAGCATAGAGAGCGACGGCAAGGGCACACTACTGACTACCAGCGAATGTCTCCTCTCGCC
>CADCOX010000132.1 GCA_902803195.1 uncultured Bacteroidales bacterium | reverse complement strand
TAGAGTTAGTACTTTTGAACCAGAAAACAGGCACAAAGCCTTCCAATAGCATGCAAAAGAGAACCATCATAGCAGCCATCGCGCTCCTCCTTCAGGGCATCGCACTGATGCCTCAATGGTGCTGTGCAGCACAAATCGTACAGGCTGACGATTGGATGACGATGACAGCGACTGGCGATACCACGGAGACCCTTCTGCCCACCCTCGATGAGGGTCCGTGGCTCTGTTGCTATTACTTGCTCGACAGCAACGAGGAGTTGGCTTCCATCCCCGTGAAGGAGTGGGCAGGCCGTTGTGCCGACGAGATCGACTGGGTGCAAGGGTGGGGGCCGCTGAGCAATAGCCCCGACCGCTTCCTCACGACCGCTTGGGCCAGCACGCGTCAGGCCCTGATGGTGCGCCGACATTTCACGCTGACGCAGGAACAGCTGAGCGCGCTTGCCAAGGGCAGTGTCAGCTTGACTTGTAGTTACGACGAGAACCCTCGGGTTTATGTCAACGGGACGCTCGTCTGGAATACTAACGGATGGAATGACAACGCCTATGCTCGTTTCACTCTGTCGCGACGGCAGAAGACACTGTTTCGCGAGGGCGACAATGTCGTGGCGGTCTCCCTGCAGCGCGGTGCAGGTGGGGGACACATAGATTTCGGCCTCTTCCTTACTTATACGCGCACGCCCGATAACGTCGCACTACCTACCGATCAACCTCATGGACGCCGTGTCTATCGACTCGATGGCACCGCCGTTCCTGCGAGGGCATCCTTGCCGCGTGGCCTCTACATCCGCGAGGGCAGGAAAGTGGTGGTGACGGGTGAGTGATTCTTCGCAAGCGTTCAGCTGAAACATTTAGATAATGATTAATGTAATATATGAGTAACCTGAAGATTCTTTTCCTGACAGTGGGCATCATTTGCATCGCATCTAGGGCAAAAGCTCAGAGCGAAGCAACTATCGTGGAGCGCCCTGCCATGGGGACAATGGCCAACTACCCCGCCTATCGTGCTCCTCTGCACGGAGGCAGGTTGCTGAAACTGCCCGTCGGCAAGGTTCAACCGCGTGGTTGGTTGCGCGAGGTGCTCAACCGTCAGCGTGATGGGCTCTGCGGGCAACTCGGTACGGTGAGCGCATGGCTGGATAAGAAGGGCAACCAATGGCTCTCAGCCAGTGGCGACCATGGATGGGAAGAGGTGCCTTATTGGTTGCGGGGTTATGCCAGCATGGCCTATATCCTCGGCGATGAGGCCTTGAAGGCAGAGGCTCAGACGTGGTTTGAGGGCGTGTTCAAGAACCTCGGTGCTGACGGATTCCTCGGCCCTCGCAACACCTCGAACGGTCGTCCTGAGGTATGGGCGCAGATGATTATGCTTTGGGCACTGCAGACCTACTACGAATACAGCGGCGACGAGCGAGTGCTCACCGCGATGACCAACTACTTCAAGTGGGAACAGACGGTGCCCGATGAGCAGTTCCTCGAGGATTATTGGGAGAACAAACGCGGAGGCGACAACGAGTGGAGTGTTGTATGGCTCTATAACCGCACGGGCGATGCTTCGTTGCTGCCCCTCATTGAGAAATTGCATCGCAATACGGCCAACTGGACGCTCCCTGCCGACCTCCCTAACTGGCATGGCGTGAATATCGCTCAGGGTTTTCGTGAGCCCGCTACCTATTTTATTTATACGGGCGACGAGGATATGCTTCAGGCTGCCTACAACAATCAGGCCGAGATTCGTCGGCGCTATGGTCAGGTGCCTGGCGGCATGTATGGAGCCGACGAGAATGCGCGAACAGGCTATGCCGACCCGCGACAGGGTGCAGAGACCTGTGCCCTCGTCGAGCAGATGGCTTCGGACGAAATCATGATGGGCATCACTGGCGACCCGTCGTGGGCCGACCATTGCGAAGATGTGGCTCTGAACACCTTCACTGCAGCCATGATGCCCGATATGCGTGCGTTGCGCTACATCACCTCGCCCAATATGGCCATCAGCGATGGCCGCAATCATGCTCCCAGTATCGACAACAGCTTGCGCGGCATGCTCTCGATGAGTCCTTTCAGCAGTCGTTGCTGCCAGCATAACCATGGCATGGGGTGGCCTTACTATACTGAACATCTTGTCATGGCCACTACCGATGGTGGTCTGGCTACGATGTTGTATGCAGCCAGTGAGACGACAGCCCTCGTGGCTGATGGTCAGACTGTTCGCTTGGCGGAGGATACTCACTATCCGTTCGAGGAAGATGTCCAGCTGACAGTTCATACTGCCAAGCCCGTAACCTTCCCGCTCTATCTGCGCATCCCCGCATGGGCTGAAGGGGCTGAGGTCAACGTGAATGGCAACGGGAGCGTGAAGGCTGAGGCGGGTAAGTACGTGCGCCTACAACGCTCGTGGCAGGATGGCGACGTAGTCAAACTCCATTTGCCTATGCAACTCCGTGCACGTGTATGGCCGTTGAACAAGTCCAGCGTCAGTTTCGATTATGGGCCTTTGACCCTCTCGCTGCGTATCGACGAGGACTACCATAAGCGCGACAGCCGCGACCACGATATTGTGCAGGATGATTCCCATTGGCAAGCCAACGTCGACGCTTCGTTGTGGCCGGCGTGGGAGATCTTTGCGGCCTCCCCCTGGAACTATGGCGCTGTCGTCGGCGATGACAACTTGCCGAAGACGTTCAGCGTCAATCGTCGCACTTGGCCTGCAGACGACTATCCCTTCACGCTCGATGCGGTGCCTCTCGAGTTCTCCATCACAGGCTGTGCCATCCCCAGCTGGGGCATGGACGAAACAGGGATGACGGGCCTGTTGCCCAGTCGCTTCCAACCCCATGACGATGCCCACAAGGTGTTGCGCTTAGTGCCTATGGGCGCTGCACGCCTGCGCATCGCTTCCTTCCCGCGTCTCATGGAGAGTGATAACACAGTCGACTGCGTTGAAGAAGAGTGATTGAAAGTTGAAAAGTTGAAAAGTTCTTCGCAAGCGAAGCGGCAGAGCCGAGCGGAAGGGTTCTTCTCGCTACGCTCATAGAAACGGCAGAGCCAAGCGGAAAAATTGACTAATCATTCAGAATCATACATTTATAAACAACCCTCATTATTAACTAACATTTACTATCTATGAAACAAAAACTCTTACTCCTGCTGGGGCTCCTATTATGGAGTTTCAACATGAACGTGGTTCTTGCGGATGACCAACCCAATGTGACGGTCATCGAGGACCTCGACAAGTACGAGGGCACAGATCCATTTGTCTACAACCAGGCAGATGGTAAGGTTTACGTCCTCAACAACGTAGGCAGCTACGAACGTTACGGCGTCTACGAGCGCGTCAGCACGCTGAAGGTGGCGGGCGGTGGCGACACCGAGATCGAGTACATCGAGACCACCACCGACATGTCCATCATTCCTTACATCAATACGGGCTATGTGCACAAAGCCAACACCCGCATTGTCGCTGAGGTCAACATCACGGACAACTCCGTACGCAACTACGAGGCTATCTTCGGTTCGCGTGCCGGCTATGGTAACCAGATGTACGTCTTCTTCTGGCGTTTCAATCAGGACAACGCAGGTTGCTTCGCACGCAATGCTGAGGTGCGTGGCTCACAACTCATCCCTACGGGTGAGAAGATTATCATCGACGCTAGTGGCGTAGAGCTCAACGCTTACTATCTCGACGATGAGGAGCCCGCAGCCACGATCACTGGCGAAGGCGATCCCGCAGGCGGTTCCACCCCTATGTACATCTTCGACCTCTGCCATGGGGACCACATCGACAACTCGCAGGCCTACTTCAAGCTTTACAGCTTCAAGATCTATGAGGGCGATGAACTCGTCATGGATCTGAAGCCTTTCGTGTCCTCTACGGGCAATGCTGGTCTGATCGATAAGATCGGTGGCAAGAAGTTCTTCTCGGGCAACGCTGGCAAGTTCGTCGTGAGCCCCGATGGCCAAGCCGCTGTGGATGCAGCCGGTGTTACCGTCTACGAGGGTAAGATGGTGTTCAACACGACCGACGGCAAGCTCTACAAGTACACTGGTGGCCAATTCAAAGCTATTGGTGAGCGTACGACCAAGCCCATTGAGTTCACCGACTATAAGAACATGAACAATTGGCAGACCAACGATGGCCACAAGAGTGTCTTCTGGCCGGGCGAGGGCTTGAGCATCATCGAGTACGACGAGGCTGAAGATGCCAACTACGTCGACAACTACAGCGGCATCGGTGGCTACGAGCCTCTGATGGTCCAGATTCCCGTTGAGGAAGGTGAGGACTACAACTTCATGTTCGACTATGTGGGCTGTGCCTACAATTCTTGGCATGGAGTACCAATGCACGTCTTTGTCACCAATAGGTATGACCTTGGTACCACTGAGGCCGGCTTGGCTCCCGGTGGCGATGTCCTCGCAACCTTTGAATGTCCGTTCGATGGCACTGACTTCGAGAAGATTCACGTCTCTCTCGACTTCACTGCCCAGCAGGACAATCAGACTATTGTAGCTCAGTTCGGCGACTGCGATGACGGCGCCAACTTCTGGTTCGAATTCCATCAGTTCACCGTCTCCAAGTATGTCTATCCCGAGAGCTATCGCGCCCTCAACCCATTCGGCCCGCAGATCGAGCTGCTCATCCCCGAGATTGAGGCTTACGCTGGTAACACCCTGCCCGCCCTCAAGACAGCCCTTGACGAGGCTGTAGCCGAGGCAAAGGCTTCTCTCAGAAGTGAAGACCTGGGCGTTCAGAAGGCAGCTCTCGACAAGCTGAAGTCTGCTTATCAAGCAGTTAAGGACAACGACATCTCTCTTCTCAAGGCTATCATTGCCATTGCCAAGTCTGAAGGCGTTGATGTCACCGAGTACGAAGCCTTCTGCGAGGAGGGCGTCGCAGGTACAGCCGATCAAGTAGATCGTCTGCGCGTAGAGCGCAAGGTCGCTCATCTCGAGAAGGACCGTAAGAGCGATTGGGCTGGCCACACACCTGCCGAAGGCGAATTCTATCTCTACAACGTGGGCACGGGTGCTTACCTCACCAGCGGTTCTGACTGGGGCACGCACGCTGCCGTCGGCTATCCTGGTCTTGTCGCTACGCTCATCGAGGCTGAAGGCGGCTATAACATCCAGTTCAACGAGCTCATCCAAGGCGATGCTCGCGACAAGTTCTTCGGTGGCAGTCCTTACGTTGACTGTGCTGATGGTGGTAAGGGCGTTTATACGTTCGAGCCTGTCGATGGCAAACCTGGTGTCTACAACATCCATAGCAGTCGTGGTTATCTGGCATTCGATCCTACGGGCAACACCGACACGGGTCGCAAGTTCTTCAACACCGTCACTGGTGAGTGGGAGACTCCCGATAATGAGATGGCTGAGTGGATTCTCGTGACGAAGGAAGACCGCCTCGCCGGCATTGATCAGGCTTCCGAGCAGAATCCGTTCGACGTCACCGTGCTCATTCGCGATGCCAGCTTCAATAAGTTCGCAGCCCTTGATGAGCCCTGGATGGGTATCAACCAAGGCTGGGGTTGGGGTGATGCCGGATTCGGCGATAAGAACACCGAGACATGGAACACCGAGGAGTATGAGCTCGCTCAGACTGTCAAGTTCCCCCGCCGTGGTATCTATGAGATCAGCGTCCAGGCTTACTACCGCGATGGTAATTTTGAAGACCACGTGAAGAGCGTC
>CADCOX010000131.1 GCA_902803195.1 uncultured Bacteroidales bacterium | reverse complement strand
TGGCAGTTGGTGGACATTCATGGAAAAGTGATGAAGAAAGGCAAGGCCCAGCAGCAGGTGTATGTCAAGACGAACGACATCCCCGAAGGTATGTACATCGTCAATATCAAGGGCAAAAAGGGCCAGACGAGCCAGAAGATTATGCGCAAACCTTAAGATTAAATTTGGCACAAGTAAACGTTTCTCATACAACAATGTATTTTTAGTTTTCTAAGTGGAAGAGGTCGCACGTGAGTGTAGCCTCTTTCTTTTTAGTGTTTTCGTCTAGAATATCTAGATTATCTAGAGCATCTAGAAAAACTAGAGAGTCTAGAATATCTAGAACATCTAGAATGCCCAAATCCGCAAAAATTGTTCAAAGCGATGCGAAAATCTTTTCAATCTGCAGTCATGGTCAATCTTTCACACGTTTTGATACCTCAGAGTTTGGTCATTCGAGCCGAAAGGCGTATCTTTGCACCAGTTCCACAATTAACGTAAAGTCCATCTATAGTCTAAGCACAGAATGAATAGAATACGGTTCATCGGCCTCATTATCATGCTCGTTGCCTCGCTCGTTTCGATGCGGGCTGCGAGCCGTTGGGTTGACGTCACATCTGACTATTTCCGGAACCCCTCGTTCACGACGCAGGCCAATAGTGACTGGACGCTCACGGGCGAAGCACGTTCATTTGGTACCATCACCTATGGTTGCATAGAGATGTGGTGGGGATGGATGAACGCCACGCGCGAGCTGGAGCTCCCGAATGGGCATTACCGTTTCAGCGTTCAGGCCCTTTTCCGTTTCCGCCGACATGAGTGGGCCTATTCCCAATATCTCGAAGGAACCGAGGAACATACTGCCTTCATCGAAGCCAACGGAAAACGACGCGAAGTGCTGAGCGAGTACACCTATGCTTTCAACTACGAGCCCGGACGCAGTTATCGTCCCGAAGGTACGAACCTGTGGTTTGCCAACTCTATGGAGACAGCCGAGATGGCCTTCAACATGGGAGCATACCCTAACGAGTTGGAAGTGGACGTTACTGACGGACGCCTTCGCCTGAGCATCTATAATACTGAAGAGGGTTTTCACACCGACAATTGGCTCGTCTTCAATCAGATTAAATTGGAGCGGCTCGACGACATCAACGAGCCCGCGCCCAACGACCTCTGTGCCAATGAGATGGTGGCAGCCAACGTTGACCTTCAACTGAGTCCCGCGTTCAACTTCGACAGTTGGGTTGAACTCTACAACCGCTCCGACAAGACACTCACCGTAGGCGGCTGCGTCCTATCCGACCACGCGGGCCATCGTTGGCAACTGCCCGATGGCATAGGTAGCATCAGCCCACGCGGCTATCTGCAGCTATGGATGGGTAGCAACGACATCCGCCCTGTGCAGGCGCCCTTCAAGCTTGACTGCGAAGGGGGCACACTCACCCTTGAGAACCAGCAAGGCACAGTCATCTTCAGCCAGACCTACCCTGAAGCCATCAGCCGCACAGCTTATGCTCGCACCCACGATGGAGGTGACAATTGGAGTTGGACCGATTCGCCAACGCCCCTCACATCCAATGCCAGCACACACTATGCCGAAGTGCGTACAGAAGCACCCACCGTCATCGAAGACGGACAAGTGTTCGACAACCAGATGCGTATTCACGTCAAAGCACCACAAGGTGCAACTTTACGCTACACGTTCGACGGCACCACCCCCACGGCCACCCATGGACAGACCTTGACCAACGGACTCATCAACATTACCGCCACAACCACCCTACGATTCCGTTGCTACGCTGATGGTCAGTTGCCCAGCGCTGTCGTCACGCGTACCTATATTAAACGCGACCACGCGCACACGCTTCCCATCATCGCCATCAGCACACCCGTCGAATACCTCTATGCCGACATGATCGGGGTCTACACACGGGGCACGAACGGACGTACGGGCAACGGGCAGTCCTCGCCCGCCAACTGGAACATGAACTGGGACCGCCCTGTCAACTTCGAATATATTCTGCCCGAGAGCAACACGATGGCTATCAACCAAGACGTTGATTTTGCTATCTCGGGCGGTTGGACACGCGCCGGTCACCCTAAATCGTTCAAACTCAAGGCCGACCGCGTCTACGAGGGGCAGAATACATTGCCGTATGCCTTCTTCGATGCCAAACCTTACATCCGCAACAAGACGCTCCAGGTGCGCCGTGGTGGTAACGACTCTTACTGCCGAATCAAGGATGCAGCCCTCCACGAGATGATCCAACGCTCGGGCATCGATCTCGACGTGATGTCCTATCAACCTGCCGTCCACTATATCAACGGGCAGTACTTAGGCCTCATCAACGTTCGCGAGCCCAACAACAAAGACTTTGCCTACGCCAACTGGGCGATTACCAAGGACGATATCGAAATCTACGAGCAGAGTCCCGATTCGGGAGCCTTTATGATGATTGGGCGCCCCGATGCACTGCTACACCTCTACGACCTCTCGGCCACGGCATCCAATGCCGACAGCTATGCCGAGATCTGCCAGCTTGTGGATATAGACGAATTTGTCAACTACATGGCCGCTGAACTCTTCCTCGGTTCTTGGGACTGGCCCGACAACAACCTCAAAGCCTACCGCGACCGCAACGGAGGGCGTTTCCGCATCACGTTCTTCGACCTCGATGCAGCCTTTGGCACCGACGGACGAGCCACCGACGAAGAGGGCGAGATAGCCATCGGCGGCAATGCTTTCCGATGGGTAGACGGCATGCAATGGCACCGCTACGACTACATCTACGACACGGGTGAGCGCCGCTATGGCGAGATCAAGTTCTGTACGTTCTTCCTCAACCTCCTGGAGAATGCAGACTTCCGCCGTCGGTTCATCGACACTTTCTGCATGATGGGCAGCGTGTTCGAGCCCACACGTGCCGCCGCCATCTGCGAGGAGTTAGGCGAGCGTGTACGCACCACAATGGCGTGGGAAGGGGCTAACCCCGACGGCTCGCTCAACGAGATTCGCGAGAAACTCAAGGGACGTGCTGAAGCCTTCGTTCAACAGATGAAGGAATACGAACGATTCCGCCTCGCCGAAGTGGCCGAGCAGCAGGTACGACTCACCGTAGAGCCAGCGGGTGCTGGCAACATCTACGTGAACGACGTCCGCGTGCCTTATGCCGAATATGACGGCCATTTGTTCCCTCCGGCCACGCTCCGTGCCGAAGCCCTTGGCGGATATAAGTTCATGGGGTGGCGCGAGGCCGACAACACGGCACGATTCCTCACTACCAAAGACCGCATGGCGCTGCCCCGTGGCGAGAACCTCAACCTCGTTGCCTCTTTCCGTCGCATCACGGCAGGCGAACGTGCGAAGGGATATCCCGCCGCACGCATCAATGAGGTTAGCGCGGCCAATACCATCTACGCCAACGACAACTATAAGCGCAACGATTGGATTGAGATTTACAATACCCTCGAACAAGAGCTGGATCTCGTCGGACTCTACTTGAGCGACGACCGAACCGACCCACACAAATACCAGATTGCAGCCCCATCAAACGGTGTCTCGGCTATAATTCCTGCCCATGGCCATGCCGTCATCTGGTGCGACCACGCCGAAGGGAGCCGTGCTCTCCATGCGCCCTTCAAGCTTGCAGCTGAAGGCGGCTGTGTCAGCATCACGGCAGCCGACGATTCATGGCAGGACATCCTTTACTATCCCCCTCATACGGGTCGCGAGACGGTGGCCCGTTTCCCCGACGGAGCCGACGAGACAGCCGTCACCAACATTCCCACAATCGGTACCGCCAACCGCCGTAGCAGCTACCTCACGACTGTCAACCAACAGACGGTGGACATCCATGACGAGCCCGCAGCACTACTGGCAGATCTCACGCTTGAGCGCATCGGCGGTGAACTCGTGGCCACTTCGTCGACGGCTCTCACCGCTCGCCTCCAACTCTTTGCTACCGACGGGCGATGCGTACATGAGGTAAGCCTCCGCTTCAGCGGCGCACGAGCCGTAGCGCCCTGTCCCGCTCTGCCGACGGGCCTCTATGTGGCACGCGTCACCGATGACCAAGGTCGCTGCGCCACCATAAAACTGAAAAACTGAAATCAATAAACTGAATACAAATGAAAAGACTATTCCACACCCTCTGTTGTGTATGTTGCTGTATCACAGCAACCCTTACCGCAACGGCCTCTGCAGAGTACTTCACGCCCTACAAGGCGAGTCGACTTCGTCTGCCTGCCGTGCCCTTGATTACCAACGATCCTTATTTCTCCATCTGGTCACCCTTTGACCATTTGATGGACGGAACTACGCGCCACTGGACGAATATGGAGAAACCGATTGACGGCCTCCTACGCGTCGATGGTGTAGCCTACCGTTTCCTCGGCACAGGTAAGGGCACGCTGCTCACGTCTATCGCACCTATGGCAGGCGAAGAGGCTTGGCAGGGGCGCGTCAGCCACGACCGTCAGTCTGGGACGGCTTGGGCACAAGCCTCCTTCGACGACAGCAGCTGGCCGACCGAACAGGCCGCATGGGGTACACGTAGTGAGTACCCCAACGTGCGCAACCCATGGACAGCCACCAACTCAGACATCTACGTACGCCGAACAGTCAACCTCACTGAGGCTGACCTCGAGAAGGACCTGTGGATTCAGTTCTCGCATGACGATGTCTTCGAACTCTATGTCAACGGTACACGCGTCGTGTCCACCGGCGAGACTTGGTTGCAGGGCGAAATCCACCAGCTCTCTGCTGCCGAGAAGGCTCAGTTGCACGTAGGCGAAAACATCATTGCTGCCCACTGCCACAACACCACCGGCGGTGCTTACATCGATTTCGGTCTGTTCGAGAATACCTTCGTAGCACCTGTTGGCGTTGAAACGGCCGTACAGAAGAGTGTCAGCGTAATGGCCACCTCAACCTATTACACCTTCACCTGCGGCCCCGTGGAACTTGACCTGGTCTTCACCGCTCCTATGATTATCAACGATCTCGACCTCATCTCCACGCCCATCAACTACATCTCCTATCAGGTCCGCGCCACCGACGGCAATGCCCACGACGTGCAGTTCTATCTGGCCACGACGCCTATCTTGACCATCAACGAGCCTTATCAGCCCGTCGACGTAGAGCGCATCAACGTGAATGGGACCAACTACTTGAAGGCTGGTTCTACAGAGCAGAAACTATTGGGACGTGTCGGCGACATGATCACTATCGACTGGGGCTACCTCTACATCCCCGATGTCAATGGTACCGTGAGCTTCGCTTCGACAGCCACGATGGAGAGCACCTTCGTTGCCACAGGCGCCCTGCCTGCCTGCGACAACAAGATTACGAATCAGTCGCCCGCCAACCACACTACCCTCGCCTATTGTCATGACTTCGGCAAGGTGGAGACTGCCGACAGCTACATGATGATTGGCTATGACGAAGTGCTGGACATCCGCTACTTCGGCAAGGACTACAAAGGCTACTGGGCACGCAACGGCAAGACCATCACAAAGGCTTTCGAAGAGTTCCGCGACAACTACGACAGCAATATGCAACGTGCCCGCCAACAGGACCAGACCATCTACGACGACGGTCTCGCATCGGCCAACCGCCAGTATGCCGAACTGCTTTCAGGAGCCTACCGCCACGTACTGGCCGCTCACAAACTCTTCCAAGACAATGAGGGGCACCTGCTCTTCTTCTCCAAGGAGAACAACTCGAATGGTTGCGTGAACACGGTTGACCTCACCTACCCCTCAGCACCCCTCTTCCTGATGTACAACACCGACCTGCAGAAGGGCATGATGACCAGTATCTTCGAGTACAGCAAGACGGGCCGCTGGACCAAGCAGTTCGCGGCCCACGATCTCGGCACCTATCCTCATGCCAATGGTCAAGTCTATGGAGGCGATATGCCGCTCGAGGAGTCTGGCAATATGCTCACCCTCGCAGCTATGATCAGTAAGATTGACGGCAACACCGACTGGATTGACACCTACTGGAACATCTGCACGCAATGGGTTCGCTACCTGGTTCGTTACGGACAAGACCCTGCCGAGCAACTCTGCACCGACGACTTCGCAGGCCATTGGGCACATAATGCCAACCTGTCTATAAAGGCCATCATGGGCGTTGCGGCCTACGCTGAGATAGCCAAGATGAAAGGCCTCGATAATATTTACGAACAATACATCGAGACGGCGCGCACGATGGCAGCCAAATGGATGGAAGATGCCGACGATGGCGACCACTACCGCCTGGCCTTCGACCGCGAAGGCACTTGGAGCCAGAAGTACAACCTCGTCTGGGACAAGATGTGGGGCCTCAACCTCTTCCCCGGCGTGGCCGACAAGGAAATAGCCTACTACGTCGGGCGGCAGAATAAGTACGGTCTGCCCCTCGACAGCCGACAGCCCTACACCAAGAGCGACTGGATCATGTGGACAGCCTCTATGGCCAACACCTCGGCCGTCTTCCAATCGTTCTCCAACTTCGTCTATCGTTGGGCTAACGAAGCAACCACACGCTGGCCGCTGAGCGACTGGTACTACACCGACTCGCCCACGGCAGTAGGCTTCCGTGCACGCTCTGTCATCGGTGGCTTCTGGATGAAAGTGCTCATGGATCACTACGCTTTCGATCCCACAGACGGTATCATTAACGTGAACAACAACGAAAACGGTAGCTTTAACGCGAACGAAGCCTACGACATCACAGGCCGCCGCGTGGATGCCAACAACTTGACTCGTGGCCTGCGCATCGTTCGACAGGCCGACGGCACCTTCCGCAAAGTCTTGGTCAAATAAAGCCTTCAGGCTTTGCCTATAAGCGAGAAACTAAACGCGAATATCCGCTCAGCAGAGTACCGCCATTGGTACAAGGCTGAGCGGATATTCCTTATGCAAAGTATCAATAATGAGACAAGCCTATGCGTATATTCGTTAAGCCGAGTCTCAATAATGAGACAAGCCTATGCGAATATACGTGCAGAGGCTTTCGATTATAGGCGTTAAGCGCAAGCTATATACGTGGCAGTCATCACTTCAGTACGACTTTCCGTCCACCAATAATAAAGACGCCGCGCGAACGTGGTGATTTCATTCTGCGACCTGCAAGGTCATAGATGATGTTTCCGTTTTCATTCGCGTCAACGTTCCCATTATCGTTTAGGTCAACTATACCATCTGCCTCCTCCTTGGACAATTCGGCATAGGGCAGCGATGGATCGCCTTCGAGGATCACGTTCACAGCCGCACTGGCCGCTGTCGAGAGTCCGAAATCGTCGCGCGTATTGTCATCTGTTCCTTTCTGCAGCCAAGCCGTCGGTGTCACGCCTTCGGTGCTGCGATTGCAATAGGCATGCATGGCATTCGACGTGAGCCACTTCGCGTAAGTGGTTTGGTCTAAATCGCGTACGAGACGGCGCACGTAGCGCATCAAGATGCCTTTGAAGCCCGCCAAGTCGCCATCCGTCACCTGACAAGCATTAATGATGCCGTGGCTGTTGCATAGGTTGGAGCGTGTCCACTGCATAATCTTCTTCGCATCCTCCAGATATTGTTCGTCACCGTAGTATTTGTAGAGCATACAAGCGGCTCCCAACATAGTGCCTTGATTGTAGGTTGAGCCCCAGTTGTTGCGACTCTTCACGCGCTGTGTCTCGGGATTCCAAACCACGGAATCGTCTACCTTGCCCGTCGTCATGTTATTAGCCAGAACATAACGCTGGGCTGCATACAGGTCGCGCGCCTTCTCGAAGTACTCTTCGCCACAACCAGCGAAGCCCAGATAGCACGCCGCTACCTCTGTGGGACCCGCAATGCACGAATTGGTTCCATAGCGGTCACCCGTGTTCTCAGCCCACCGCATCAACCCAGTGAAAGGAATGAAGGCCCGGTTGTATATGATATCAAAGTTGCGACGAGCCTGACGGACATAGCTTTCGTTGCCAGAGAGCAAGCCCAGTCGTGCCGTAGCAATAATCTGCCACATGACATCGTCGTTGAAGTCGTGGCCAAACCAATGATAGTTGTCCGTATAGACCAGCTTATTCCACGACGTACCGACATTCTGGTTGAACCAACTGTAGACGTCCTTCGCCAACTTCAGATAGTCCTCACGCCCCGTTGTCTCGTAGGCATCCAACACAACTTCCAGTTGCTCGCTCTCGCCCCAACCGCCTCCGCCGAAGGTACGATAGCTGGCGCCTTTGCGCTCTACAGTCTTACGGATATAGTCGTCCATCATCTGCTCTCGCATTTCGGCCGTGAACTCCTTCTGCGCCTCCAGTTCTACGAATCGCCATTGTTGCGAGACGTCATCGGGAGCATTCGAGGCCAGCGTAGGCACTGTGCCATCAGTGGCCGAAGCATCAGCCGACAGGTAGAGTGCATTGATGCGGATGCGATAGATATTAGCCTCCTCGTCGACGGCCACCAACTGCCAACGGCCCGCACTGCCCGAAGCAATCTGCCGAGCCTTAGCACCCGAAGTGATGGAGGCCACGCCCAGCAACAATGACGAATAGGCATTACGCATCATAGTCTGTGAGGAGGTTCCCATGACCGTCCACTGCTGCGAGGGCACGCCGGTATTTCGCCACAGCACAATGTCTACGCCACTATCCAACGAAGAATTCTCCGTCAGGAGTGAGCGACCTTCCGCCGCCACCGACTCAATACGATAAGTCTTGCCCGTCTCTACGCGAGCCGCTACGCCCATACTCCACGTGAGCATGACTGCAAGGAGAAATGTAGTGAATAATCTATCCATGTCGCTTGTTATTTGTTTTGCGCTTCAAAGTTACGCATTTTTACGCGTTCGTCATCATCGGCTGCAGATTATTTTCGACTAGCCCCACGATTTGACGAGAAATCATCCTTTTTTGGCACGCAGGGGATATAGGTCGCGCAGTATGCTAAGAAATCATTGCTCCTATGGCAACTATCACGTCTACTGCTCCGAAGGCTCAAAAGCGACTATCTACAACCAGATTTTATCGACAACGAGGGGAGCCCTATGCGGACTCCCCTCGCCTTCTTACTATTGACGTTACCCTTCGGAAAGGGATCGTTTTCGTCGGGTTACTTCACAGCCACTTTCTTGCGGTTGATGATGAACACACCCTTCGTGGGCTGAGCTACGCGACGGCCAGCGATATCGTAGATGGT
>CADCOX010000130.1 GCA_902803195.1 uncultured Bacteroidales bacterium | reverse complement strand
CCTCGATTCGAAGAACGGCAAGGAGGTGATGGACCTGCTCACCCAGCTGAATGCCGAGGGCACCACCGTCGTCATGGTCACCCACTCCCAGCACGATGCTTCCTTCGCCACCCGCACCATCAACCTGCTGGATGGTATGGTCGTTGAGAAAACACTGCTGTAACCTTTATTAAACATAATTACCTGCTTCATCATTCGTTGATGAAGTACTGGGCGGCCGTCCGTGAGGATAGCTGCCCAGATTTAAATGGTTAGCCTAAACGTCACCGTATATCCATTCTCAGGTTGCTCCATAAGCTCAAGGTCGCCACCCTGTCGCACCATGATCTGGCGGGAGAGGGCGAGGCCGATGCCCGTGCCTCCGTGCTTCGTCGTGAAGAAGGGCACGAAGATGCTGTCGCAGTCTGAGGCGGGGATGGGGGAACCGTTGTTGGAAATGAAAAGTGAAAGAGTGAAAAGTGAATAATATGAGTTACTTTCAACTACGGAAGGCTTTCCAACAGGCTCAGGTAATTTGTATTTTTCACTTTTAGCTTTGCTGACTTTCGTCACGACCCGGCGATTCAAGCGAGCTTGATTGCTCTCGCTGCTCCGAAAGTTCACTCTTTCACTTTTCACTTTAATCTTAGTTGCTCCTGCCTCAACGGCGTTCTTTACTAAGTTCACCACTACCTGCTGGAGGAGCACTGGGTCGGTGTGAAGCACAATGTCCTCCATGCCGACGATTTCCCATGTCAGCCGAGGGTAGAGGCGCTGAACCTCGACAAAGAAAGCATCGAGGTGAACGTCCTCGGGCTTAGGCTGTTGCAACTGTGCAAGCTTGCGGTAGCTCTCTACAAAAGTGGTCAGACGGGTAGCGGTAGTATGAATCGCACGGATACCAGCCTCAAGGGGCGTTCCTATGACATCATCGCGCCGCAACAAGCTTTGGCTGATACTGGCAATAGGAGCGGTAGAGTTCATCATCTCGTGAGTTAGCACTCGCGTCAACCGTTCCCACGACTCCACTTCATTCTGCTTTACCTGTTGGTGAATGATTTCGCCAAGGTCGTTCAGCGTCTCCTGCATTGCACGCTCGCCGCTCGTCAGACCGCGCGTAGTCAGTCGGAATGACCAGTCGTGGTTACGGATGGCCTCGCGCATCAGGTGAGCACGACGACGGAGGGAGCGTTGGTGACGAAAGAAGAGAAAAAAAGATAGACAGAGAAGCCAACAAAAGACCCACCCCAAAACCCCTCCCGTCAGGGAGGGGAGTGGCTGGCGCGTAGAAGTGGTAATTGTATCTAACAGAATCATTCTTTCTTCTTGATTATTGGGTATCATCCCTCAGGCTCCCCCCTTCCTGACGGGAGGGGCGGGTGTGGGTCTTCTATTGAGTTTATTATACAGCGTCTGTCGGGTCAGTCCCAGCATCTTTGCCGCTGCCGTTAGGTTGCCGTCGGCACGATCTACGGCACGGCGGATATGCTCCATCTCCACCACGTCCAGAGGCGCCAACGATTCCTGCGCCTTTAGGACGGAACGCAGCAAGAAGTTCAGCTGATCGTTGTCCCAAGGCTTCGTGATGAAGTCGGCCGCACCGCTCTTCAGCGCACGCACGGCCAAAGGTACGTCGCCATAGGCCGTCAGCATCACTACGGGTATGTCGGGGTGAGCCGCTCGTAGGGCCTGCAGCCAATGTAGCCCCTCGCGTCCGGAATTATTGCCAAGGGAAAAATTCATGTCCAATAGGACGATGTCCACGTGTTCTGTGGCCATCGTCCGCAACAAGTCCTCGGGGTTATCAAGCGTCAAGATGCGATCGAACGAATCGGTGAGCGCATACTGCATCGCCACGAGGATATCGGCGTTGTCATCGCATACGAGGATGGTTGGATTCATGAGTCGAAATCTGTTTGTTGCTGCAAAGATACATATAATTTACGATTGGACGATTTACAATTGGAAGATTTAACTCATGCGAGGCATAAAAGCGTAAAATAATTAGACGTTTTGCAGGTCACGTATGCAGTTTCTCGCCCTCAAGTCTTGGAGTGAAGACCGACACATGCGTACCTTTGCCCCGAAAAATTCATTTGCGTCATGTCACACATTCATTTCCTCAGCCGCCCGTATTTATGCATCGGCCTTATCAGCCTCATGTTTACGACATCGCCAATATATGTCCGCGCTCAGACGCGTGAACACATCGACACGCTCGCACGGATGACCGTGTGGGACTGCATCCGTTATGCCATTTCGCACAGCCATGGACTACGCCAACGCGAGCTGCTGCTGGACAATGCCGAGGCCAGTCGCCTGCAAGCCGCTGGCGCTTTCCTGCCTAGCCTCGGCGCAAGCGCAGGTACACAATGGAACTTCGGTCGCGCCATCGACCCCGAGACGAACACGTACACAAGCGTAAGTACCTTCAACAACGGCTACGGACTCACGACCTCGCTGCCTGTCTTCGATGGCCTCGCGCGCCTGCATGCGCTACGTGCCGCCCGTGCCGACGTACTCATGCAGAAGAACACCCTACAGGCCGAGCGTGATCAAGTAGCGCTGGACACCTATCAGGCGTTCACGAATGTCGTCTATTTTCAGGAGACCGTGCGCCTAGCCACTGAGAAACTGCACGAGAGCGAGATGACGCTACGACAAACCGAAGTGATGGCGGAAGAAGGGCTAAAGAGCCCTGCTGACGTAGCGCAGATACGGGCACAGGTGGAGGCCGACAAGATGACGCTAACCCGACAGGAGAATCAGAAGATGAGCAGTATGCTGAAGCTGAAAGAGATTATGAGCCTCACCACCGACAGAAGCCTAACCACCGGAAGAAGCCTCACCCCCGACCCCTCTCCAAAAGGAGAGGGGAGTAATTACCTTTCAAGAATTGAAGGGGATGAAGAGATGATGGATAATCTCACCTTGGATGCAAGTTCTCTGACACATTCTGCTCCCCTCTTCCGCGGGAGAGTGGTCGGGGGTGAGGCTTCTGTTGGGGGCTCCGTTTCTCTTCTCCTTCAATCCTATTATTCGATGCTTTCCGCTCGACAATCGGTAGGCATTGCCCGCTCTGCCTTCTACCCTACCCTCTACCTGAATGCGGGCGTCAATACGTCCTACTTCCGCAACCTTAGCGCCAGCCATACAACGGCCTACAGTAGGCAACTGAAAAACAATCTAGGCGAATACGTGTCGCTGAGCCTCAGCATCCCCCTATTCAACCGACTCGGAAACTTGTCGGCCCTGCGTCGTGCCAAGAACAACCTGCGCATCGCCGAGGAACAGTATGAAGCCAAGCGCAAGGAACTGGAAGTGCTTCGTCTGCAAGCCCACCTCGACGTCAAGGCCTATCAGCAGGAATGCATTCAGGGAGCAGCCAAGGTGGCAGCCGACAGTCTTGCCTACGAACTCGTGCGACAGCAATACAGTGAGGGACTCGCCTCGCCCATCGATCTGCAGACGTCTGCCGCGGCTCTCCTGCAGAGCCGTGCCGCGCTGCTGCAGAGTCAGTTGATGGTGGGCGTGAAAGAGATGGTGCGACGCTATTACGAAGGCGAACCGCTGGAACCGCGATAGTCCAGCGGCGTCTGCCCCGTCATCCGACGAAAGAACTTGCTGAAGAACGACGGATTGGGAAATGCCATCTCATCGGCTATCTGCTTCAGCGTGAGGTCGGTGTGGCGTAACCTTACTTTAATGGCCATGACAAGAGCACGGTCTATCCAATCCTTGGCTGTGACGCCGCTGGCTTGATGAACGACGGTGCCAAGATAGCGGTCGGTCAGGCAGAGACGATCGGCATAGAAACGGATCTGATGCTCGCGTGCTGCGTATTGGTTAACGAGCCTCAGGAACTGCTCCAAAATCTCCTGCTCACGATTGGCTGCAGCGCGTCGAGCCTCGGTCTGACTCTGGTAGACACGGTCCCAATGATGAAAGACCGACGAGACGAGACCTCCCACTACGCTGACATCATAACGCATCCTGACAATCGCCCAAAGGGCGTCCATCAGTTGATGAGCGATGCTGAGGTCAGCCTCGTCGGGGTGCAGTAGCAAGAAAGTATGTCGACCGCTGAAGGCAGGCAGCTCACTTGGCGAGAAAGAGAGCGGGAAATCAGGCAGAACGACCAGACCTTTAATCCGAAGATCAGAAAAGATCGCAAGCGGCTGTACGATGGTTCCAGGTCCGAACATCACAATGTCGCCAGCCCGTACATGGCGCTCGGTCAGGTTGACAATCGTACGTGCCTCGCCCTGCTCGACAAGGCCCATCCGATAGTCGTTGATGCTGAAGGGGGCATCAAAGATCTGTAAGAATTGGAATGGTAGTGCTGAGCCGTGGATGATGCATAACTCCTTGTTCAGAAAGAATTGCTTGCCTTCGTCGGTCGATGATTCCTCCAAAAAACGTCGCGTCATCGAGTAGCTCAGCAGTTGTGGTCTTTTGTTCATGTGCGCAGTGGTAAAATCCGACGCAAAGGTAATCATTTCTTGCTTATTTGTATGCTTTCGCTTGTACTATCCTACAAAAAGGACACAAAAGAATGAAAATAGATAGCGTACGGGGGAACAGAAGGCCTTATCTTTGCACCGAAATCCTAAACAATGAAGACATGAGACGACGTTTCCTGTTCCTACTTTTGTCGGCTTGGGTTGCAGGTGCTGCAGCGCAGACGCTGGAAGAATGCCAGCAGGCAGCCGAACACAACTACCCGCTCATCCGACAGTACGACCTCATCCGTCAGACTGCCGAGCTCACCGTAGCTAACATACAAAAAGGGTGGTTGCCGCAGCTCTCGGCTACGGCTCAAGGTAGTTACCAAAGCGATGTCACCGCCTGGCCATCGGAGATGCGGACGCTGATGAGCCAGATGGGAATCGACCTCAAAGGACTGAAGAAAGATCAGTACCGAGTGGGTATCGATGTGCAACAGACGCTCTACGACGGCGGTTCGATACGCAGTCAGAAGGAGATTGCCCGCCGACAAGCTGACTTGCAGACTGCCCAGACGGAGGTCAATCTATATAATGTACGCGCGCGAGTGAACGAGATGTACTTCGCTCTCCTACTCATCGACGAACAGATTCGCCTCAATCGAGACCTGCAGACGCTCCTCGAGGGCAATGAACAGAAACTGCAGACGATGTTCCGCCACGGCACGGCCGCTGAGGGCGACTATAAGAGCGTGCGCGCTGAACGTCTCGGCGCCGCACAGCATCTGACGGACCTGGAAGCTCAACGACAAACATTGGCACGAATGTTGAGCGTGTTTTGTGGGATAGAGGTGAACACTACCCAAAAACCCACTACAGATTCTCCCCCTGAACCAGTCATGAAAGAGCATGCTGTCCTTTCTTCCTGGCACCCTAAAAAGGAGGGAACGGTCAACTTTGATGGCGGCAATTCTTCATCCAGTCAAATACAGTCTGCTCCCTCCCTGCAAGAGACAGTTGGGGGTGGGACTTCTTCTTCATTCCGCCACCCCTCCCTCCTTGCATTCGATGCGCAGAAACGGCTGACAGATGCTCAAGAACGTGCGCTTGACACAGCCCTCAAGCCGCGTCTCGGCCTCTTTGCCTCGGGTTTTTATGGCTATCCGGGCTACAACCTCTTCGAAGACATGATGCATCATCGTTGGTCGCTCAACGGCATGATAGGCGCACGCCTCTCGTGGAATATCGGAGCCCTCTACACCCGCAAGCAGGATAAAGCCCGATTAGAGCTGCAACGCCAACTGACCGATACGAACCGCGACGTATTCCTCTTCAACAACCGATTGGAACAAATACAGGAGAACGAGAATATCCAACGCTATCGGCAACTCATGGCCGACGACGATGAGATCATCAACCTACGGCGGTCAGTCCGCCTTTCGGCTGAGTCCAAACTCACGCACGGCATTATCGACGTGAACGACCTCGTCAAAGAGATCAACGCCGAGAATGCGGCACAAGTGCAGAAAAGCATCCACGAGATAGAGATGCTGAGGGAAATCTATAAACTAAAGCATACAACTAATCATTAGTAAGATATGAAAAGGATATTGATATTGGCAGGTGCGATGCTAATGCTGAGTGCTTGCGGAAACAAGGAAAAGGGCTTCGATGCGACTGGCATATTTGAGGCAACCGAAACGACGGTCTCGGCTGAACAGACGGGAACGCTACTTAGTTTCGATGTCGAGGAAGGCAATGAGGTCGAGGCGGGTGTGCAGGTCGGCCTCATCGACACGACTCAGTTGTGGCTGAAGTTGCAGCAGTTGGATGCCACCAAAGCGGTCTACGAAAGCCAGAAACCTGACACGCAGAAGCAGATTGCCGCTACGCGCCAACAGCTCCAGAAAGCTATGCAGGAACAACAGCGCTATCGTGAACTCGTTGCCGACGGAGCCGCTCCGTCCAAGATGCTTGATGACGCGACAAACCAAGTCAAGGTGCTGCAACGGCAACTCGAGGCCCAACTGTCGACCTACAACACCCAACTGTCGACGCTCAACTCCCAGCAAGTGGCCACTGACGTACAGGTTAGGCAGTTGCGCGATCAACTGCAGAAGTGTCACATCCTGACACCTGTAGGAGGTACCGTCCTCGAGAAGTATGCCGAGCGGGGCGAGTTCGTTGCCACGGGCAAACCGCTCTTCAAGATAGCCGACACACGCCAGATGTTTATGCGTGCTTATGTCACTTCAGCCCAACTACAAGACATCAAGCTCGGGCAAGCGGTCACAGTCTTCGCCGACTATGGCGACGGACAGCGACACACCTACGAAGGCACTATCACTTGGATATCATCGCGCTCGGAGTTCACGCCTAAGACAATCCTTACTGACGATGAGCGTGCCGACCTCGTCTATGCCATCAAAGTGGCCGTTAAGAACGATGGATTCATCAAAATAGGCATGTACGGCGAGGTGAAGTTGGGAGTTGAAAAGTGAAAAAAGCACTACCGCGATGAACGCAATAGAAGTCAATCATGTGTCGAAGTCTTACGGCAAGGTTCAGGCCTTGAACGATGTCTCCTTCACTGTTTCGCCAGGCGAGGTCTTCGGGCTTATAGGCCCCGACGGTGCAGGCAAGACATCGATGTTCCGCATCCTATGCTCGCTGTTGCTGCCTGATGAGGGAACGGCTTCGGTCGATGGCTTCGATGTGGTACGTGAGATGAAGCAAGCACGGCGTCGCGTAGGTTATATGCCAGGAAAGTTCTCGCTCTATCAAGACCTCACGGTCGAGGAGAACCTGCAGTTTTTCGCTACGCTCTTCGGCACCACCATCGAAGCAGGCTACGACAGCATCCGCGCCATCTACTCACAGATAGAGCGCTTTCGCCATCGTCGAGCGGGCGCCCTCTCGGGGGGAATGAAGCAGAAGTTGGCACTCTCTTGTGCGCTCGTCCATCAGCCCAGAGTCCTCTTCCTCGACGAACCAACAACAGGCGTTGACCCTGTCTCGCGCAAGGAACTATGGGAGATGCTGGGGACGTTGCGTGAGAGAGGCATCACGATTGTTGCCTCTACGCCTTATCTCGACGAAGTGCGCCGTTGTGACCGCGTTGCCTTTCTGCAAGAAGGCAAGGTGCAAGGCATAGACACGCCAGAGCTGATACTGGAGCGATTCGCAGCGGTGTTCAACCCACCTGGCCTTGAGCCGTCTGCGACACAGTCGCAAGCCACAGAAAAGGTAATCGAGGTCTCCCATTTGGTCAAAGCGTTCGGGACGTTCCGTGCTGTCGATGACATCTCGTTCGAGGTTCGGAGAGGTGAGATCTTCGGTTTTCTCGGTGCTAATGGCGCAGGCAAGACTACGGCTATGCACATGCTGACGGGCTTGAATCAGCCTACCAGCGGAACAGGTAAGGTCGCTGGTTTCGACATTCGTACGGAATACGAGCAAATCAAACATCATATCGGCTACATGAGTCAGCGCTTCTCGCTCTACGAGGACCTGACCGTAGCCGAAAACATCCGCCTCTTTGCCGGTATCTATGGGATGAAGGACAGCGACATCAAAGCGAAGACTGACAACGTGTTGCGCCAACTAAAATTCGAAGGCCATAAAGATGCACTCGTGCGCTCGTTGCCCCTCGGATGGAAGCAGAAACTGGCCTTCAGCGTATCTATCTTTCACGATCCTGCTATCGTCTTCCTCGACGAGCCGACAGGCGGCGTTGATCCTGCTACACGACGTCAATTCTGGGAACTCATCTCGGATGCTGCCGCCCGCGGCATCACGGTCTTCGTGACGACTCACTACATGGACGAGGCCGAGTACTGCGACCGCATCAGCATCATGGTTGATGGCCAAATCAGAGCCATAGGCACGCCCGACGAACTGAAGCATCAGTTCCAACAACCTGACATGGACCATGTCTTCACCTTCCTGGCCCGACAAGCCACTCGCTCCTCGGACTAAAATGACACCGCGTCCAAACGATCCAAGTCGGAACATCAAAACAACAGAATATCGGAATGTCGGAATGTCGAAATAACGTAATGTCGAAATAACGTCATAGCTAAATGAAAACCTTCCTCTCCTTCATTCTCAAGGAAGCCCGCCATATCCTGCGCGATCGCCGGACTATGCTCATCCTCTTTGGCATGCCCATTGTGCTCATGTTGCTCTTTGGTTTCGCCATCACCAATGATGTACGCAATGTCCGGACTGTGGTCGTCACGTCGCGGATGAGCCCTCAGATTCAAGCATCCGTGGAACGCCTTTCCGCCTCAGAGTATTTCACAATCGTTGCCACTGTTGCTACACCCCAGGAAGCTGAACGACTGATTCGCGACCAAAAGGCTGACATCGCACTAATTCCCCAGCATACCCACTCACAATCCCTTCCTATGAGGGTGGGGAGCGGCTGCCAATGGCAAATCATGGTTGACGGCTCCGACCCTAACATGGCTCAGCAATGGAGCACCTATGCGCAAGCTATATTAAGAGACTCCGGTTCTTCCTCCGCCCTACCTTTAAAGGAGGGAGCGGCTAGCTTTGATGGCAGAATCCCTTCGTCCACTCAAATGCATTCTTCCCCCTCCCTTATAGGGAACTCAGGGGGAGGGTCTATCAAACTCCTCTACAACCCACAGATGCGTTCGGCCTACAACTTCGTACCCGCCATTATGGGCATGCTGCTCATGCTCATCTGCGCCATGATGACTTCCATCTCCATCGTACGCGAGAAGGAGCGTGGCACAATGGAAGTCTTGCTCGTCTCGCCTGTGCGACCGCTGATGGTCATTGTGGCCAAAGCCATTCCCTATCTTGTGCTGGCGTTTGCCATCCTCGTCGTTATCTTGCTGATGGGTCACTACGTCCTCGACGTCCCATTGGCAGGTTCGTTAGTTTGGATTGTCATCGTGTCTGTCATCTATATCCTTTTGGCCTTGTCTCTTGGCCTGCTTATCTCGAACATCGCACAGACTCAGCTCGTTGCTCTGCTGCTCTCAGCGATGGTCCTCTTGATGCCTGTCGTGATGCTCTCTGGGATGCTCTTCCCGATTGAATCGATGCCTCAAGTATTACAATGGATAGCCGCCTTCATACCTCCGCGGTATTACATCCAGGCTATGCGTAAACTGATGATTATGGGAGTCGGCATCCACGAAGTCCTGAATGAAGTGATCATCCTCTCGGCCATGACGGCTGTCCTCCTCACGATAGCCCTCGCTACATTTAAGGTGAGACTGGAGTAAGCTTTCGCGATAGCGCAATCCTTTCGAGACCTCGAAATAACGAAATATCGAAATATAGGAATAACGAAATAACAGAATAAAAGAAAACGAAATAACAATAATGCTCAAATATCTCCTCCAAAAAGAATTCTTGCAGATACGGCGCAATGCATTCTTGCCGCGCCTCATCATCTTGTTTCCCATCGTGATGATGAGTGTCATCCCCTGGGTGATGAATCAGGAGGTGAAGAACATTAAAGTCTGCGTGGTCGATAACGACCGCTCGACAGTCTCGCAGCAGCTCGTTCATCGCATAGAAGCCTCCAACTATTTCATCTTCACGGGGCAACAGCCCACCTACTCCGCAGCCTTGCACGCCATCGAAACGAGTAAGTCCGACATCGCTCTCGTCATCCCACCCAACTACAGCAAAGGTCAGGCACAAGTCCTCATCGCCGCCAATGCTGTCAACGGCACAAAAGGGAGCATCGGAGCCAGCTATCTGGCACAGATCATTCAAGCCGACAAATTGACGAGTAGACAAGTAGACATTTCATCAGATGCTGGAAGCAACTCGTCCACTCATACCCTCTACAACCCTCATCAGGACTACAAAGTTTTCATGATTCCAGCCCTCTTCGCCATCCTGATGATGCTGATGTGCGGATTCCTGCCTACGCTAAACATCGTCGGCGAGAAGGAAGCTGGCACGATAGAGCAGATCAACGTCACGCCCGTTCCGAAGTGGGCCTTCATTCTGGCCAAGCTCATCCCCTATTGGCTCATCGCCCTTTTCATCATCACCGCTTGCCTTCTGCTCTCGTGGGCCATCTATGGTATCACCTGCCAAGGTCCGCTCGCATTGGTCTACTTGTTGGCGATGCTGCTGGCTTTGTTCTTCTCGTCGCTCGGCCTCATCATCTCCAACTACAGCGAGACGATGCAACAAGCCATCTTCGTCATGTGGTTCTTTGTGGTCTGTCTGATGCTGCTGAGCGGCTTGTTCACGCCCACTCGCTCCATGCCTGGCTGGGCTTATCTGACCACTTACGTCAACCCTATGCACTACTTCATCGACGCCATCCGAACCGTGTTCGTCCGTGGTGGAGGCTTCACGTCAATAGCTCACCAAGTACTCGCCCTCACCCTCATTGGCCTGACGATGGCAACTTGGGCAGTGGCGAGCTATCGGAAAAACAATTAAGGGGAAACGATTGAAGTTGCTATTTAGCGCGCGTCAATTTGAACTTCGTCTTCTCGTCCATTTTGCCGTAGATATACTTACCATCATTCGAGAGGCGTAGTGTGTCTTTTTCCTCATCATCCTCGATGATGATGAGATTGCCCTGCTGCCTATAAGTACATTTCTGCGAAGACGGAGCGATGGCAAGGGCTGCTTTCAGGGCCTTACGCTTCACCCAAGGAATGCTTGCCACTTTCAACGCATTGTCATCGACAGACATCTTCATGGTCATGATCACGTTGCGGGTGTCCTTGAACTCTACTTCTACACGCGTGCTCATTCCTTTCTTGATGGCTACCATCGCCTTCTGCGCATCGGCAATCTGCTTGTCTATCTCGGTTTTCTCGGCGGTAGTGAGTTTGCGACCCTTCTTCTTCTCGAGTTCCGTGACCTTAGCCTGACGAGCGGAATCCATTTTATGTTCAGCTTCGACAGTTAGTTTGTTGAGTTCGTCAGCCAGGATATTATCGTTCTTGTAGATGCGACCTGTGAGGTTAACCTGAGACTGTGCTTGTGCAAGCCCTGCCACACACAGCAGAATGGATAATAGAAGATGCTTCATTATTGTGTCAATGTTTGGGATTTGGCCGCAAAAGTACTACTTTTTGAGACGCACCTGCTCGAATCATCACTAAAAGTGTAAAATAATTAGACATTTTTAAGTTCTCGAGAGTGAGAAAGCAAAGTATGACGATTGAAGATTGACGAATAGACACTACTTTTGCAACAAGTTTTCATGCGCTAAGTTTTCATTCTGAACTATGGATAAACTCATCGAACAACCTCGCGGCATCGCCCGAATGAAGAGACACTGGCCCTGGGCTGCGGCTGCAGCTTTGATTCTGGTCATCCTCTGCTGGATAGTCTTCGGCAACCACAGCGCTACGATGCGCGTGAGTGCTAGCGACTTGACTGTCAGTAACGTCGTACAAGCGGAGTTCAAGGATTACGTGCGTCTGAGCGGACAAGTAGTGCCGATTCAGGTCGTACAACTCTCGCCCGAAGAGGGAGGTATTGTCACAGAACGCGTGGCTGAGGAAGGCGCGATGGTGCGAAAAGGAGACGTCATCATCCGCCTACGCAACTCGAACCTTGACCTGCAGATTCTCAATGCCGAAGCGGAACTGGCTGAGAAACAGAACTTGTTGCGCAACACGCAGGTAGCGATGCAACAGGACCGTCTGAACAACCAGTTGGAGCAGGCACAGTTGGCCATGGACACTGAGCGCAAGCTGCGCAGCTACCGTCAGCAGGAACGGCTCTACAACGAGAAACTCGTCAGCCGCGAGACCTACCTGCAAGCCGAAGAGGACTACCGACTGGCTCAGCGCAAGCAGGGACTCATCAGTCAGCGCCTGCAGCAGGACAGCATCTACCGCTCGGTACAGATGGACCAGATGGAGGATAACCTCTCGAACATGCGCACAAACGTCGTCCTCGTGCGCGAGCGGAAGAACAAGCTGGAGGTGCGCGCCACCATCGACGGCGAACTGGGACTCTTGGACGTAGAACTCGGGCAAAGCATCGCTGCAGGACAGAAGATTGGACAGATTAACGACCTGAGCGACTACAAGATAGAGGCCCAAGTGGACGAGCATTACATCGATAGGGTAAAGGCAGGGCTGAGAGCCTCTTTTGCTCGTGGCGAAACGACTTTCGACCTCGCCGTACGAAAGGTTTATCCCGAAGTGCGGCAGGGTAAGTTCCGCACGGACTTTGTGTTCCGTGGTGCAAGGCCAGAGAATATCCGCAGTGGTCAGACCTACTATCTTAACCTCGAACTGGGGCAACCCGAGCAAGCCATCCTTATTCCCCGAGGGGCTTTCTTCCAGACGACAGGTGGCGCTTGGATCTTCGTCCTCTCGAAGGATGGACGAACAGCCTACAAGCGCAGTATCAAGGTAGGACGTCAGAACCCTCAATATTACGAAGTGACCGAAGGGTTGGAGGCAGGCGAACGCGTCATCACCAGCGGCTACGAAGCCTTCGGCAATAACGAACGCTTGGAAATCAAATAAGCCAAGCCAACTAACCTTAGGGCATCACGCGTATATACGGGAAGGGCTTGCGCGTATATACGTGAAGGCTCACGTGTATATACGTAAAGGGTCACGTGTATATACGTAAAGGGTCACGCGTATAGTACGTGAAGGGCTGAGCGTATATACGTAAAGGGCTTCGCGTATAGTACGTGAAGGGCTACGCGTATATACGCAAAAATCCCCACGTATGAAGGTGGGGATTTGCGTTGTTATTCGTCAATCAGAAGTGGCTGGAGCCGTCGAAGCAATGGGTACAGACCTTGCACTTGGGAAGTCCGATGGCTCGGATGAGGATCTCGAGGGTATTGAACTTGAGGCTCGTGAGTCCCAATCGGCGTCCTATCTCGTCGACCATGGCCCGATATCGAGGAGAATCGGTGCGGGCGTACTCCTGAAGGATCTCGATGGGGGTCGTAGCCTCGGCTCCCATGCCGCCTTCGGTGGTGTCGCGCTCGCCCTCGAGGTCGCGGATGACTTGACGCGTGATGAGTTCGAGGTCTGACTTGGAGGCGGAGAAATTGATGAACGGACAACCATAGATGAGCGGCGGGCAGGCGATGCGCATGTGGACTTCGCGTGCGCCAAGGTCAAAGAGCCCTCGCACATTGTCACGCAGTTGCGTGCCACGCACGATGCTATCGTCGCAGAACAGACAACGCTTGCCGTTGAGGGCATCGCTGTTGGGTATGAGCTTCATCTTGGCGACGAGGTCGCGAGTGAGCTGGTTGCCAGGCATGAACGAACGCGGCCAAGTTGGTGTATACTTGGAGATGGCACGGCGATAGGGCGCACCTATGCCCTCGGCATAGCCCGTAGCCATGCCTACGCCAGAGTCGGGAATGCCGCCTACGAAGTCCACCTCCGTTTCGTCCTGCTGCCCCATGAGCACACCGCATGTGTGGCGCATGGCCTCAACGTTGCGCCCCTCGTAAGTGGACGTAGGAAAGCCGTAGTAGACCCATAAGAAGGAGCAGACCTGCATCTCCTCTTCGGGCTTGCGCAACTGTTCGATGCCATCAGCACGCAGACGAAGTATCTCGCCAGGACCTATGAAACGTTCAACATCGAAGCCCAGATTGGGGAAGGCCGTGGTCTCGGAGGTGACAGCGTAAGCGCCCTCCTTGCGACCTACGACGATAGGCGTACGTCCGAGCCGGTCGCGAGCTGCGATAATACCGTCATCCGTCAGGATGAGCATAGAACAGGAACCCTTGACCTTACGATAGACGTTTTCGATGCCATCGACAAACGACTTGCCACGTGCAATGAGCAGGGTGATTAGTTCGGTGGGATTGGTCTTTCCGCTCGACATCTCAGAGAAATGGTCGCCCTCATCGAGCAATTCGCGTGCCAGTTCTTCGAGGTTGTTGATTTTGGCCACTGTCACGACAGCCATCTTGCCGAGATGGGAGTTGACCATGATAGGCTGCGGGTCGGTGTCGGATATGACGCCGATGCCGCTGTTGCCGGGGAATTGTTGCAACTCGGTCTCGAAGCGAGTGCGGAAGTACTGGTTCTCAAGGTTGTGAATGCTTCGATAGAAGCCTTTCTCGGCGCTGTAGGTGGCCAGACCGCCACGCTTCGTGCCAAGATGAGAGTTGTAGTCCGTACCGTAGTAGAGGTCGGTGATACAGGGTTTAGTGCTGATAGTTCCAAAGAAACCGCCCATAATTATATAT
>CADCOX010000129.1 GCA_902803195.1 uncultured Bacteroidales bacterium | reverse complement strand
CGCTGGCTTAACCAGCTTCATATTCTGTATTAAAGATTTGGGTTTTGAAGTTTGTGGATGTAGATGTAGTGGGCGAAAGATAGCCAGTCAGACAAACGTGAAATGGGAGGTTATATTGACAATCAAATTTTTTTGACCACTTGCACAATATTAGGCAATATGTGTACGTTTAATAAATAGAAAGTTCCACAAATATCATCGCCTATGGAGCAGCCTTTACTCATTCCCGTGGAGCTGACGTCTATTGTCACTACTGATCAGCTCTCTTCTTTCTTCAGGACGGCAAGTCCCAAAGCGTCAACCCTTAACATCATTCGTGCTCGCGCCAGAGCCGTTCGTCCGTTATGATAGAACTGCGTACTCAGGGCACTCGTCAGCATAATCTGATAGCACCCAGTTTGTTGGCCGCTAACTTTGCCAACTTAGAGAGTGAAATGGAGTGGTTCAATCGTTCAGCAGCCGATTGGTTGCATCTGGATGTGATGGACGGTGTGTTCGTTCCCAATATCTCTTTTGGCTTTCCCGTGCTGGAGCATGTGGCACGCCTGACGACGAAACCGCTCGACGTCCACCTGATGATTGTTCAGCCCGAGAAGTTCATCTCACAGGTGCGCGACCTCGGGGCTGCCATCATGAACGTACATCAGGAGGCATGTGTTCACCTCCATCGTACTGTTCAGCAGATTCATGAGGCAGGCATGCGTGCAGCCGTGACATTGAACCCCTCAACGCCAGTTTCCTCGCTTGAGGAGATTATCGGTGATGTCGACGTGGTGATGCTGATGACGGTCAATCCGGGTTTCGGCGCACAGAAGTTCATCGAACATAGTTTGGACAAGGTACGTCGCTTGCGCGAGCTCATTGAGCGCAGCGGTTCTCAAGCGCTCATCGAAGTTGATGGTGGCGTCAGCCGCAAGACGGCTCCTGCTCTGAAAGAAGTGGGTGTTGACGTCTACGTCACTGGTAGCGCTGTCTTCGGCTCGGCCGATCCCGTCGAGGAGGTGAACATCCTGAAGCAACTCACGACCTGCTGAGTCTGCTTTTGCTCAATGCTTAATTGTTCAGCATGAGCCGTCCGATACTTCTTGCAACTCTGGCTCTCGCCATTGGTATCATTGTCGCTGACGCTCTATTCTACGAGACTTATTCCGTCCCCGCGTGGCTTGACTGGGCTGCGTGGGGATGTTGTTTGTTGGTTGTGCTGGTGGCTGCGAGCGTCTATCCTCGGTCGGCTCGGAAAGTGGAAGGCTTCTCATTCATTGCTCTGACGGCACTCTTCTTTGCGATTGTCGGTTTCGTTCGCTATGCCTCCTATGCCGACGAGGTCCAGCGGCAGTGGCAGCAGATGGAGCGCCCACCTGAGAATCGCGGCAACCCAGATGAATTCGACTATCGCCGTTGGCGTTGGCTGACGCAATCGACCGCTGATTCGACATCGGTGTCGTCTCGTCTGCGCCAACGTGCGTTAGCGGTACGTGAACGTCTGGCCGCTCGCTATGTCAGTACGGGACTCGATGATGAGGCGTTGGCCGTCGTGACGGCTATCACGTTGGGCGACCGTTCCTTGCTTCAGCGCGAGACGCGCGACCTCTATGCGGCAGCTGGCGTGAGCCATTTGTTGGCGCTCTCGGGCCTTCATTTAGGCATCATTGTAGGTCTGTTCCTGACGTGGCTGAACGGTTGGCTGGTTTGTTCGCGTTGGCGTACGGGTGTAGGCGTGCTCGTGATCCTCTTTATTTGGACGTATGCCTTCGTCGCCGGGTTGCCGACATCATTGGTGCGAGCATCGCTGATGACGAGCCTCTTCGTCATTGCCTCATTGATGCAGCGTCAGGGAAGCGCGATGAATCTGTTGGTGTTGACGGCATTTGCGATGCTGCTGATCCGTCCCGTCTATCTCTTCGATATCGGAGCACAGTTGTCGTTTGCTGCCGTTGCGGGAATCATCGCGCTGCATGGCCGATGGGTGCGATGGGCCTTTGAGCGCTGGCGTTTTCAATGCTTTTGGTTGGAGCGTTATCATCTGATGTGGCCGCTGGAGATGCTCTCTGTATCCGTAGCGGCACAGGTGGCGACGCTACCATTGGTGGCTTACTATTTCCATCGCGTGTCGTTGTACGCGCCCTTGTTCAACTTAGTGTTGATACCCCTGACGATGTTGTTGGTCTATGGCGCTTTGGCCTTGTTGTTGGCGAGTGTAGCGCTCCCGGCTTTGTCAAGTGCACTGGCAGTGGGACTGTCATGGATTGTGGCAGCGCAGATGGCGCTTATGCGTTGGGAGGTTAGTTGGCCTGGGGCTATCGTAGAGGATTTCTGGAGTCGAAAAGCAGAGCCGCAGGTGGTGGTCTACCATAATTGGCGTTGTCCGGCTCTGCACGTGATAGCGGCACCGGAGCGTAGTTGGTTGCTGACGCCCATGCCGGATTCTGTGGAAGTGGGAATGAAATATATTGCAGAGAGTTTTTGGCGACGAAGGCTGACGGCATCGCCTGTGGTACTGCGAGGAAGGACGGCAGTGGCTGTCAAGGGAGTATCTGCTTTTCAGGCTGTTATGATAGGAGAGGGGAGTGGCCGTGAAGGCTGGAGAGAGGAGGATGGCGATGACAACGTTGCTCCCCACGCAAGCCGTGGGGAGGAGCAGGCGCACGCAAAGGCCTGCTCAGAGGTGGATATCTTGTGGTTGGTAAGAGGCTTCCGTGGCGGTCGCTTAGGCTGGCTGACGGAGGCGTACCGACCGAAGTTGTTGGTGCTGGATGCAAGTCTGCCTCGCTGGCAGAGCGCTGAACTCCGTGAGGAGGCGAAGAAAATAGGTTGGCGCGTCTATGACGTCGCTGAGCAGGGAGCGATGCGGATTAGACTCTAAAACAGCAGTATACCCACAAGGGCACAGAAAAGAAGGGTGCGGATAGGACTGAGTTTGTAGACCTGGCAGGCGATAAGCGTGCCGACGAAGATGGCGATGCTAATCCAGAATTGCCAAGGCGATTCTGAAGGCGTGGAGAAGTTCTCGGGCGTCATAAGGAGTAAGCAGGCTGCAGCAAGAAGTCCGACTACGGCTGGGCGCAGTCCCATGAAAACGTGCTCTACGATAGGGTGATGCTTGTACTGCATCAGGAATTTTGAGATAACGAGCATCAGGATGAACGACGGCAGGACGACGGCGAAGGTGGCCGTGGCCGAACCGAGGATGCCCATCCAATGTGCACCACCAGCATTGACGACAGCCGTGTATCCTACGTAGGTGGCAGAGTTGATGCCAATAGGGCCAGGCGTCATCTGCGAGACGGCAACAATATCGGTGAATTCGCCCATGGACATCCAATGATGGTTGGTGACGACCTCGCCTTGGATCATCGAGATCATCGCATAACCTCCGCCAAAGCCGAAGAGGCCGATGAGGAAAAAGGTATAGAAGAGCTGGAAGTAAATCATAATAAGGAAATAGACTCATCCACAATCCCTCACTCTATGAGAAGGGATTGGTTACGATTGAGGCTTGCTGTCATGAGTAGAATCCTGAGGGTTAATCCCCCCTTCTCCCTCGTGAGAGGGGTCGGGAGTGAGGCTTATTAATTTTCCATACATGTATCCTCCGATGCCTGCGGCTACGATCACCCAAATGGGCGAAACGCCGAACATCCAGATGAGAAATGCGCCGAGGACGGGAATCCAGACATTCGTCCAGGTGATCTTGGCGGTCTGCGCCATCTTGAACGTAGGAGCGGCAATGAGTGCCACAACGCAGGGACGTATCCCCCTGAAGGCGCGAGCGACCCAAACATTATCTTGGAACTGACGGAAGAAGAGGGCAATGGCCAGAATGATGAGGAACGACGGCATGATACAGCCCAGCGTGGACATTAGCGCACCTGGGATGCCCCTCAATTTATACCCGATGAAGATGGCGATGTTCACGGCAAAGATGCCGGGGCAGGACTGCGCCACGGCCATCAAGTCGAGCAAATCCTCGCGCGTAATCCATTGTTTCTCATCCACGACCTTGGTTTCGATGAGCGGAATCATCGCATAACCGCCACCGATAGTGAAGAGACCAATATGGAAGAAGGTCGTGAATAAAGACCCACTTCCAGCCCCTCCCGTGAAGGAGGGGAGTGGCTGGCGTGGCGTATCTTGTTTGATATCTGTTGGTGTCATTCCATCCTAAATTGTATTCGAAGACACTCTCATCTCGAGCAAAAGAAGGTGAATCAGCGATTCTTCTCACACCAGACTCTTGCGTTGACGAAAGCCTCGATCCAAGGTGTGACTTCGTCCATGCGGCGGTCGGCGGGATAGAATGCGCACTGCCAGGGGAAGATGGCGCGCTCCAAATGAGGCATCATGGCCAGATGACGGCCATCGGCCGAGCAAAGACCGGCGACGCTGTAGTCCGAACCGTTGGGGTTAGCGGGATATTGGTCGTAGCTGTATTTAGCCACAACATTGTATGCGCTCTCGGGTTCGGGCAGATGGAACTTGCCCTCGCCATGAGCTACCCAGATGCCCAGCTTAGAGCCGGAGAGTGAACCGAAGAGAACGCTCTTGTTCTCGGGGATGGTCAAGCCGAGGTAAGCCGACTCAAACTTGTGGGAGGTGTTGTGAAGCATCTGTGCTTTCTTCTCCTCACCGGCGGGGAACAACAGTCCGAGTTCTACCATCAGTTGGCAGCCGTTACAGATGCCGAGCGATAGCGTGTCGGGGCGTGCGTAGAAGCGGTCGAGCGCTTCCTTAGCTTTCGGGTTGAAGAGGAATGCGCCAGCCCATCCCTTGGCTGAACCAAGGACATCGCTATTGGAGAAACCGCCGCAGAAGACAATCATCTGGATGTCGTCGAGCGTCTCGCGGCCTGTGATGAGGTCCGTCATCATGACGTCTTTCACATCGAAGCCCGCGAGGTAGAGGCAATAGGCCATCTCACGTTCACCATTGGTTCCTTTCTCGCGGATGATGGCTGCGTGAGGACGGTTGGCCGATGCTGACGAATCGGAGACGGTGGCACTTTCTTTCCAGCGATCGGGGTTGAGACCGTATTGCGAGAGCTTGCCCGTGAAGTGACGGGGCAGTCGGATGTCGATGGGTTGATGCTTGTAGTTCTTGAAGCGCTCGTCGGCCTGACCGTTCTTGCTCTGCTTGCGGTCGAGGCGGTGAGAAGGAGCATACCAGAGGTCGCGAAGTGCATCGATGTCGAGCGTCTCCTCGAAGTCACCTTTGCGTATGCGCATCATGCGCTCGCGCGCAGGCGTACCTATATAAATATAACCCACGCCGGCGTCGTCCATCAGTTTCTTGAACTCCGCTTCGTCCTTCGTGCCCACTTGAACGACGACACCTGGATTCTCGGCGAAGAGAATCTTGACGATGTCATCCGTCTCGAAGTTAACCAAGTTGATTTTCATTCCTCCCTTGGTGTTGGCAAAACACATCTCGAGGAGGGTGGTGACGAGGCCACCTGCACTGATGTCATGTCCTGCAAGGATGAGCCCCTTGTTAATGCACTCCTGAACGGCATTGAACGCATCGCGGAAATACTCGGGATTGGTACAGGTGGGAACGTCGGAGCCGACGAAACCACGGGCCTGAGCATAGGCGCTGCCGCCAAGTCGCAACTCGTCGAACGAGAAGTCGATATGATAGAGGGCACTCTTCGGCTCGTCGGCCAAGACTGGGCTGACGACTTTGCGGATGTCGCTAACCTCACCGCCAGAACTGACGATGACCGTTCCCGGGGCTATGATTTTTGTCCCATCGGGATATTTCTGAGTCATGGAGAGGCTGTCCTTGCCCGTCGGGACGTTGATCTCGAGGGCGCAGCAGAAGTCCGAGAGCGCTTCGACGGCCTGATAGAGGCGGGCGTCCTCGCCCTTCTGTGAGCGACACGGCCACATCCAGTTGGCGCTCAGGCTGACGCTGTCGAGTCCTTCAGCCAACGGAGCCCATACGATATTGGTCAGACTCTCTGCCACGGACAAGACGGAGCCTGCTGCGGGGTCTGCCAGTCCGGCCTGCGGCGCATGACCGAGGGCTGTGGCGATGCCTTTGCGTCCGCGGTAATCAAGCGCTACGACGCCACAGTCGGAGAGCGGCAGTTGCAGCTCGCCCTGACACTGCTGACGGGCAATCTTACCCGTGACGGAGCGGTCCACCTTGTTTGTCAGCCAATCCTTGCAAGCGACTGCTTCGAGTTGAAAAACAGCTTGAAGTGAATGTGTAATGGATAATGGAGAATGTGTATCCGTAGTCAAGTCCGCGTAGCTGCGCTCTACAGTCTCATCCGTCATTACCGTCTTGGGTGAGTGGCCAAACATCTGCGCGACATCAAGGTCGAAGGGACGGACGCCGTCGCCTTGCTCGAAGGCGAAATGAGCGTCGCCGGTAGTCTCGCCGACGACATATAGCGGAGCACGTTCGCGCTCGGCGATGGCACGGACGTGGTCGAGGTGCTCCTCCTGGATGAGCAGTCCCATGCGCTCCTGACTCTCGTTGGCGATAATCTCCTTCGCAGAAAGCGTTGGGTCGCCGATAGGCAACTTGGTCATGTCGATAAGTCCACCGCATTCCTCTACCAACTCACTGAGGCAATTGACATGTCCGGCCGAGCCGTGGTCGTGG
>CADCOX010000128.1 GCA_902803195.1 uncultured Bacteroidales bacterium | reverse complement strand
TTTCACTTCTCGTAGGTTGCCATTTCGGCATCGGTGTGATAGACGGTGTGATTAAGCGTTGAAGTGCTGACCTGCACAGCATTTCGGGTCAGTTCAGGTACGTTATAGCTCTTCAGTAACCGTAGGTTGTGCTCTGGGTCGCGTTGTGGCATGAGGAATGCCTTATGGGCGTGTCCTTCTTTATCGAAATAAGCGATGAAAGCGCGTGAATAGGCTGCATCCTCTCTACGGCTGGCAAAGACTATCCATCGACCATTTGACGACCAGGTGTGATAGCTGTCGGCCTCGGGACTATTGGCTTCGGTGAGGGGATAAAGAGTCTCTGAAGACCCCTCTACAGACCCCTCTAAATCTCCCCGTAAGGGGAGACTTTCCTTTCCACTTGCCATCTCTGCGCCAGCCCTCTCCCCTCCCGTCAGGGAGGGGTCGGGGGTGGGTCTTTTTAGTGACTTCACCCACAAATCAGCACTCTTATGCCAGATATGGAATTGTCCGTAGTCGCCAAGAGCAAAGAGCAGGTAGCGTCCGTCGGGACTGATGCGTGGCACGCTCGTGCTCTTGTGCATCGCGCTGGCATTCACTTCAAGACGCGGTTCGCCGAACTCACGCGTGACAGGGTCGAAGGACATGGAATAGATATCGTAGTAGAGGCTGTCGTAGCGCATGATAATATTGATGTTGGTACTATCAGCCATCGACTGCTGACAACGGGCACTGCAGTAGTAGAGGCGAGTGCCGTCGGGCGACCAGCAGGGGAAGGTCTCGAGCGCATCGGACGAACGGACGATATGGCGGACGCTGTTGTGCTCGACATCGTAGAGCAGAAGATCGGACGACATGTCGAGTACCTCTATCTTTTCGGGGTGAAACATATGAAAGACCTGCCCCGTGTAATTCGTAGAGAAGGCGATGAGCGGCTGCTTAGGATGCCATGAAGGATAGACGCCAGCAGAGATGATGCTGTCATGCTTAATGGCTATCTTGTGGGCCTCGGTGCCGTCGATGATAATCGTTCCACCGTGTGAGGCACGCACGTGGAAAAGCATGTGGTCGGTCGAGTAGTTCTGATAGTTGTGGCAATTGACGCAATGGTTGTTCTCTTCTTCGTACTCGCGATTGTTCTCGTAGATGACGTTCTCAGTGAAATTGGTCAGGTTGCGTTGATAGAGTCCGAGTTGACGGTAGAGTTCATATCCGGGTTCGATGAGTCGATAGCTGAGGAAACTGTCGATAGGCTCTTCGGCTACATGCCAACGCAGGGGTTGTGGATGAATCCATCCCGACGGACGATGAGCGTAGATGTGAACGTCAATGTCTTTGCCAACGTTCTGCGTGAGTAGCGAGCGCCAAGCGGTGGTATCAATGTCCAGTTTGCCATCGTCTGTAGCACCGCATACGAGGTCGCCTATCTTGACGACAAACTCGCTGGCTGTCTCATCAACGACCATAAAGTTAAGGGGCGCTATGTTAGGCGGTATGGTAATGTCGCGATAGTCGGGATAGATGACCACTGAGTCGCTTGACTCGGCAAAAGCTGTAGGCAGCGCAGTAGGACGACTGTTGCAGCAAGCCAGACTCAAGGCAGAGAGGATAACGAATGCGTAGCGTATGATAGATGTCTTATGCATAGAACTTTTGACTTTGAACCTTAAACTTTAAACTACTAATTCACTCCCGCGCTGGAGGTACCAGCTTCCTTATTGTCTCTCTTGCGAGTGGACTTAAGGTTGCCGAAGAAATAATAGTAGGGATAGTAACCCTTGTATTGATCGAAGAGCTGGCGAGCGTAGGTAGGACGGTCCTTGACGGCGTAGGAGACATTCTGGAGGAAACCCTTATAAGCCTGCTGGGCCATCTGCAGTTGTGGGAAGGCTTCCATAATAGCAGGGTTCTTGACACTCTGGGTGACGAGTCCTTCTGCGATGAGACGTGGAGGGGTCGTCCCTACGAAAGGACTGCAACGCTCAAGGAAGGCGGGCATTCGCTTGGAATAGAGGTTGGTCATTACGCTATAGATAAGCGCCTCCTGCGAACGGCCCTTCGTATTGACGGCATGATAACCGAGGAAGGTAGGAGGTTCAAAGAAACTCTCAAGTCCGTCAATGACGGGCTCGCCTTTACGTAAGAGTGCAAAGTTGGGATCGCTCTCCACGGCTTCTTCGCTACCTACCATAGGCGTATAGCGTTCGATGAAGGCTGATTCAAACGGAGCTGCGCTGATGATGTCCAAATACTTTCGAGCAAGCGCCCAGTTGTGGTCGAGGAGTGCCAACCGTGTCAGATGTTTAAGCGAGAAGAGGGTAGGGCCGTCCATCGTCAGATGTTCGACGGCCTTATGTTCGGCTGAACGGAAGAGTCCGGCCGTATAGTCGCAGTCGATGAGATAGAGGTCGGTACCGATGTTAGGCTGCTTGTTGCGCCCTACGACATAGAGTGTATCAAAGTCCAAACGGATGTCAAAAAGGTCTTCGGCGAGACGGCCTGTATGGACGAGGGCGATAGCGTAGAAGGCAGCCAACGGACGATAGCTGAGCGTTGCATTGTCGTGAGCAGTCTGGACCATTCCTTGCCAATCCTCGTGTAACATCTGAACCTGCATGCGCGTGACGGGACGTACATAGGGATGACGCAGTTGGGTGATGAGTGAAGGAATGGCTACGACAGCGATGATAACCAAAACGGCCAAGATGTGGCTTAGCACGGGTGTGGGCTGCATAGCATGATGATGCTTGCTCTTGAATGTCCAGATGATAAAGGCATCGATAGCGCAGATGGCCACGACCAATACCAGCACGCCGAAAGTGCGCCCTGGCTCAAACTGGAAGTAGACATTGAAGCCAAGCCAAGCATTCCAAGCCATCCACGCACCAGCAGGCAACCATTGTAGCCAGCGCCAACGGGGACGCAAGCGTAGGCAGTAACCGACGAGCCAAGAACCAACGGACAGCAGTAAGGCAACCACTAATCCACCCAAGAGTGGCCAATGGTAGAGCGTGAGTGCAGCACGGCCCAGAATCCACAGCGAGCCGTAGGGCTTCTGCCAGAGGCTATGCATGATCGTGGAGTCGGTAGTAAAGAATGAGTTTTCATAGGCGATGCGGAAGAAGTCGCCCATCCACCATGAGGCCCACCACCATGCCAGTAAGAAGAAGAGGGCATGGGAGAGACGTGAACCGTGGGACTGAAGGAAAGCTTTGAACTTCATGTTCGAACGAATTTGTTCTGCAAAATTAGCATATCTTACGATATGAGCCAAGAAAAGCGACGAAAAATGCATAAAAAAGCCGCACTCAGGTCCTCTGAGTGCGGCAAATAGGTTGAAAATCCTTACTTCACGACAACCTTACGGCCACCAATGACATAGATACCGGGCTGTGAGACATGTTGGATGCGGCGACCTGAGAGGTCGAAGACAGTCTTGTCTGTGAGCACCTCGCCTGTGCGAACGTCGCGAATAGCGTCGATGTCAGGTTTCTGGTCGGTGCAAGGAACGTCAGTCATATCATACATCGCTGTCATGATGCGGACGTTCTCGATACCAAGGTTAAGCACTACGTCTGGAAGTTTGTCGGAACGCTTGTTGGTAGCCCAGATTAAGTTGCCATTGGCATCGTAGAACTTATGACCAGCATAGTTTCGGGTACCCTGGAAGACGATGTTCTTGCCGTTGGACGAGAGCGTGTAGTAGTCGTCGTAGATGGGCTTGGCATCAGCGGTGAATGATTCATAGTCACCGCCCACATAGGCTGCTGTCGCTGAAGCCATTAAGTAGGGATACTCATCGTTAGGCCTCTTGTAACCATCTGATGCAGGTACACAACCGAAAATGTTGTCAGCATCAGCTTTCTTCTTGGAAATGCGGTCGTCAATGAACATGATGTTACCGAGTTTCTTCTCGTACTTCTGCATATAGGCTTTTGCAGAATTGATGTCGGACTGAGTAGTCGTGACGAAATAGGTGGAATAGTCGCCTACTTCGAGCATCTTAACGGGAATGAACATACCGTATGCCTCGAAGAACTCGCTGAGGTCGGCCTGTGCCACGTCACAAATCATCTTAGCTAAATGGAGGTAGTCGTCTTTGCCATAGGACGTAGGACCAGTGCCGCCAGGACCACTCCACTTGTTGATGGGCTTCTTGCGCATCATGCGGAACAGGTTAGGCAAGAAGTTGTCGTCGTGGTGCTGAACGTGGAAGTAGAGGTAGAGCTGGAAGAACATACCCGTTGTCATCCAAATATTGCGCTCCAACCACGGCGTGCCGTTGGCCATATACTCAAAGTTCTGGTGAGGATAGTAGCGGCGCGAGTTGAGAATGCCCGACTCGAAGGTGTTGATATTGGAGAAGAGGTTATTTGAACTCTCCGTGGTACCGATGACGTTGATGCTGCCTTGATGGTTGTGTCCAATCTCATGGCTCGGTCCCCACAAATTGCCACCGCCCGTCGACATATTCTTATAATTCATGATTGTAGAAATGGTCGACTCGGTGTACCACGTACCACGAGTTGTGGAGTGCATATAGGAACTAGCGCCGCTGAAGGCGTTCCATACATTGTTGTAGCGGCCTTCGAAGTCTTCGACACCCATGTAGCGGTCCTCGTTCTCAACAATCTTATCCCAGATGTGCATCAGGCCTTCCATCTCATTGGGCTCAGCTTGTTTCACGAGCGTTGCATCCATTTGGAAGACAAGGTGCTTAGTCTTCAGGTTCAAGAAAGGACTTGCCTTGAGCAGGTCTTGCTGCAGAAGTTTCCAGTCGGCATTGGTCATGTCGCGCGTGGCGTCCCAATAGCCGTTGAGTTGACCGCCTTCGATGTGAATCTGAATGTCGGGGAAGTTAGCCAATCGACTGCTGGTATTGGTGACCTGATGCAGGATGTAGAGCATCTTCTGCTCTGAGAAACGGAATAGGTTGAGACCCGTCTTCAGTGTTGTCAGTTCGCCTGTCGGGTGGTTACCGGCGACGCCATCGGTGCTGACAGCTTCGAGCTGGAGCGTGGAGCCTGTCTTTGTGGCTGAGTTGACATATATATAGATGATGTCGCCCGCGTTGGCAACGATGCCTGTGGGGCCGGAGAGGCGTCCGAAGGCATTCGACATGGTGAAGTTTGAGCCATTACCCATCTGGTCGCAGTTGCTGTAGGGCCGGTAGTTAGCGACACGGAAGAACTTCTCATAATCGGCGGTGTATCCTGTCGTCTTATTGGTGAATTGCTTCCAAGTGTTGTTTTTCACCTTCAGCACCATCGCTTTGATATCTTCATTGAGGGCGGCAAAACTCTCGTTCGCGGCCAGTTGTTCATCGGTCAGCGCCTGAATCTCTGCCTTCAGTGTCGTGCAACCCTTATTCTCGAATAAGTTGTCGAGGTTCTTCTGAATAGTGGTCTTGTTTTTCACGAGATCATCGAAGGCACTCTGGTCACCACGGGCTCTGGCGATATCCTCTGCTGAGAGTTCAACCTCTTCAAAATGCCATTCGCTGGCAGCTGCATCGACACTCCAGTAGACGACGTTGTGACCTTGTGAGGAAGCATCGTGAAGGCCGCCCCAGTCAGTACCGTAGCGGATGGTCCAGCGATAATCCCATTCATCTTTGACGGGAGTGATATTGAACATAATCTTCGATGCACCCATGTGGTATGGAGTACTGGTCTGAGTCTGGCGCTGGATGTACTTCTGCGATACCACGCTTTCGATATACCATCCCGTGCCGCTCTTGTGGAGTTGCCAATACTGATTGAAGTTCTCAGCATCGAGGTTCTTGGTAACGAGGTCGCTGGCTTCGGTAAGTACAAGGTCGTAGTAGCTGACTATACGATAGTAGGCACCATCTTTCAGTGTGCCAGAGTAGGGATTCAGAGCCATCAACTTGTCGTGAATCTCATTGTAGTCGAAGTTGTCGGCTTCCTCGATGAGCCAGTCGCTGCCCGCATCGCCCGCGTATGACCATTTGTAGATGCCCTTGCCATCACCATTCAGATTGAGACATGACTGTCCGCTGAAGTCGCTCTTCGACGAGATGTTCACGTACTTCTCTGTACTCTTGTTGTTGGGACTGCTTTGGATGTAAAGGCGTGTCTTGGACTTGCCTGGCGTAGCAAATTCTGCTTGCAGATATTCACCTGTATTGGCGCTGCGGATAGAGTAGCCGTCGCCGTCCTTCAGCAGCACCCACACTTGGCTGATCTGGCTGGTGTTGCGTGTAGCGCCAACAGCCTTGCCGCTTTGGGTTGTAGTGAGACAGGCGTTGGATGTGCGTTTGTTGCGCAGACGGATGAGGCCTTCTTTGAAATCCTCAGCGCGTAGCGTCATACTTCCTACGATGCCGAGGAAAGCAAGTAAAAAGAGGTAGAATTTCTTCATATTAGTTAGTTTTTGATGTATTCAGCGAGCAAAGATACGCTTAAATTCTCATATAGCAAGCATTCCATGTAAAAAAATTTTTTAGAAAGCGGTTTTCGGTGTCGGAATGAGTGTAGAAAAACAACAGGAGGAAACCCGTGAAGGCTTCCTCCTGATGAATGATACGTTGTGGTTGGATGATTCAATGTTTACTTCACGATGACCTTAGTACCACCTACGATGTAGATTCCCTTGCCGAGGCCACGGAGGCTATTGAGATTGCCTGTGCCTACGAGTCGGCCGTCGATGGTGTAGATCTTGCCCGTACGGCTGACGTTGGCAATAGCATCAGCGATGCCGTCCTCTGTGCCATCGAGCGAGAAGGTTACTGCGCCAGCAGCGCCTTCTTCGAGGATGATGTATGCACCATGAGCATTTACAGAGTTGGTGATGAACTTCTCGGTCGTGAAGAGCTTGTTGAGTTCGAACTCGCCAGCGTAAACGCCAAGGGTCTCCATGAGCGCACCGCCCGTGACGATGTAGCCAAGACCCAGTTCCTTCTGAACATAGGTACCAGCGAAGAGTGAACCTTCCTGAGGATCGGGAGCAAGGTCATAGCCATGGTGGAAGATGATCGTCTCAACGGGATTCTCGGGATTGAATTCCTCGGGTTCACCATTGATGAAGACAAACGGGCGACCCGCTTCGACCTTATCGATAGGAGCGAAGGTGACGTGTGTGCCTTCAACCTTGCTGACGGTGTAGAGCTGTCCGTGGTCGGGTTCGAGGGTCAGGTCGACGGGATAGCACATGGCGTAGAGAGCACCGGGCTGAACATCCATCTTGAAGCCAGGCTCGACGTAGCCCGTGGCATCGCCTACCTCTTCTACGAAGAAACCACTGCGGCTGCCGGGAGTGTTAGCATCCCAAGTGACAATCTGGTTGTAGTTGCGGGCAGCATGGAGGTAGTTCTGGCGGTTGCCCTTGAGGTCGCGAGCAGCAAATGCTGAGAGACCGTAGCCGATGATGTTAGCATCGAAGAGGGTGGGATGAGCATCGAGCGTGACGTTGCCTGTAGAGCCAGCAGCCTTCAGGAACATACCCGTAGCACGGTTCTGAATCATGTAAGCGCTGTCGCCAACGTTGATGAAGCGGAACTGCGAGAGCCCCTTCTCGGCGATGTCGCCGTCGGCATCCACGAACACGTAATTGCCAATGCGGATGTCGTCAGCATAAGCGGTAATAACGCTGCGAACGCCATCGTTAGCCTCACGGAAGGCTGCTACAACATACTTGCCCCAGAGTGCCTCGTCAGCCTCGCCACCATCGTCGTTGAGGACGGCAGCACCGGCTTCGAGATCCCAACCATACTTCTCAAATTCTGCTTCGGTGCCGAAGCGGAAGCGGTACCACTTGTTCTCCTGAACTTGGTTGGCAGCAGCGAGGACAGCATCATAGAGCGAGTTGATCTTGTCGATGTGTGCTTGACTTGTAGCCTGTACATATACCTTAGCCTCGTCGTAAGCCTTGGCGTCGGCAATAGCTTTCTTCAGGTCGTCAGCGACGTTCTCGCTCTTCCAGCTACCAGGATTGGTGCCCACAACGATACCGCCAACGATGGATTCAGTCTTAGCGATGAGGTCGCGCAACTCAGCGGGATCAACATAGAGAGCCATGAAGGCATCGTAAGCAGCCTTTAACTCATCGTAGGTCTCTTGTGTGACGGTGGCTTCGTCGACGTCAGCCTGCTTGAAGAGGATGTTGTCGAGGTTCTTGGCGGGTTCGCCAATGATGGCATACTGAGATGTTTCGGGCATGGACATCTGATAGAGTTGGAATTCGCTCATATGTCCGTAGCCACGACCTGTGGTAGTGCCGTCGATGTAGAAACGCAAGAACTTATAGTTCTTAGTTTCGAACGACGGTTTAGCATTGATGGTCTCGGTGTTGTTGCCAAAGGGCGTCTCGAGGTTGGCAACCTTCACCCATGCATCATCTTCGGCTTCGGCATCATTGCTGCCATAGACGCTCCACTTGGTGATATGGTCGTTGGAGGCCTGTCGACGAGTGATGGTCAGGCGGACAAGGGCATCGATGGGCTCTGCAAGCTCCACTTGCAGGTAGTGAGTGTGGTTGTCGACACTGCCACTATGCCAGTCTGTATGCCAATAGGTGGTGTTGTTTTTATCAATCAGGGTACCGAAGTCCGTGCCTTCGTCGGAATCGGACCAAGGTGAGCTGAACTGTTCGGCTTTGGTGATGAGTTCATCGCCTTGGGTGAGTTCCTTACTGTTCTCGATGATGTTGGAAGCCTCCTTCTTCAGGGCTGAATAGGCTTCGGTGCGTTCCTTCTGGATGCGGATGGGTTCGTAGTCAGCGATGATTTGCTGAACTTCCTCCTCACTGACGGGATCGAACACCCATTCTGAGCCGCCAAC
>CADCOX010000127.1 GCA_902803195.1 uncultured Bacteroidales bacterium | reverse complement strand
TGTCGATAAAATCAGTCTTTTCATTGTGCGTCCTTCGTTTTTTTGCGGCAAAGGTACGCACGAATTGCCTTTCGCTCCAAATCTTCTTGCTGACATTTGTCTGACATTTGCCTGACAAAGGCCTGAAAGCCTGATAATAGCCCGTTATTGCCCGCCAATCGCCCGCTAATCGCTTTTTCCCGTTTTCATCTGGGGGCCATTTTCGCTTTCTCGTACCGTTCTTTTTTGCGGATTTATCCGCGAGTCACGAGTCTCCTCCCCATTTCATTCAGCGCAACAAACCGATACCGCTGCGATGTCACAGGGACGGCTGTATAGCTGAAGTGCTTGGCTTCAGCCTTCCGCCGAAGCGCCTCTTCTACTGCCGCTTGGATGGCTGGCATGGTGAACGCGCACTCGTGCGGCTCCATCAGCAGCAACCTCCCCTTGGAGCAAGCATCGAAATAGACCCCTCCCGGCTTATAATAGCGCTCGTGAGGAGAGCCTGCAGCAGGAAAGCCATCACTCAGCAACACGATCAACGGAAATCCCTTCTCCCTGACCGCGCGAGCGATGACCCGCTCACCGCGACTGATGGCGGCCGTGTACGTCACAGCTCCATTACTCGCTGCCGTCATCACCTCGCTTAGGCGGTTCTGCACCTGATCCTCGCTGGCACTGCGAGACATCTCTACCAGTTGGCGGTCGGGCCAATCCAGCAAGAAATGGTTTCCTAAGGAAGTGAAGAGCAGCCCGCACGTCTCTGTCTGTCGATGCAGGCAAAAGAGATCTGGGTGTTGCTTACGCAGCCAGGCACGCTCGGCGTTGGCCTTCACATATTCAATCATGGCATGAAGCTGCCCTTTCTGGGTGAGCACCCTGTAATGCGGTGGACCGTCATATAGGTTCTCGGTGAAGCCTAACGTGCGTGCTTCTTCTTTGCACCCTTGCATATATCCACGCAGTACCTCTTTGATGCTACGTGACATCGTGCGCGTCACCTGGAGCACGATATGGTGATGATCGGGCATTACCTTGTCCGCGAGAATCTTCATTTCAGGGCAGAGTTCAAGTAGGCGCTGTTGCTGGCGGATGAGTGCCCAACCAATTGCAGACTTCTCTACCATTGCCTCTGTGCCATTGTGGGCGAGCGTGCCAAACAGGGGGCGGCGGGCATTGGCGACCATGGTGACATGCACGATACATGGCTTTCGCCATGCACCGGGCTGCATCCACGTGGAGGGTTCGTGGAGAGAGGATGAGGTGGTGTTGGTGGGCACGGTTGAGGGGGGCGGAGATGGGATAAGGGCGGAAATGGAATTTCCGCTTAAAGGACGGGACGGTTGTTGGCGGGGTAAGGGACGGGTTGAAAGGAAATACTTAAGGGCTAAGTAAAGTATGAATGTGTATCTTTGCCCCTATGTGGCCTACTGCAGGGGCGTGAGCGGGTAGATAATGTTGACGATGAGCAGGTTGGACATAAGGATGATGAGGTCCATTGGCAGACCGATGCGTGCGAAGTCGCTGAAGCGGTAGCCGCCAGGACCGTAGACCAGCATGTGTGTAGGCGAGCCTATGGGAGTGGCGAAGCTGCTGCTGACGCTGATCATCAGCGCTATCAAGAAGGTGATGGGTTGGTAGCCCAAATGTTCGGCTGCTTGGTACATGATGGGGAAAAACATGGCGCCGGCAGCGGTGTTTGAGATGAACTCGGTTGTGATGTTAGCGACGAGACAGATAGCGGCCATGACGATGATGGGGTTGGTGCCGCAGACATCGAGAATGCCGAATGCCAGTCGCTCAGCGATGCCAGTGGTCTGTATGGCCGTTCCGAGGACGACAGAGCCGGCAAAGACCATCAGTATCTCCCAGTTGATGGCCTTCATGGCTTGGTCGGGGCTGCAGCAGCGACAGATGAGCATGGCCATGGCGGCAAGGATGGCGCATTGCAGCAGCGGTAGTATGCCTAAGGCAGACAGTACCACCATAGAGAGCATGATGGCAGTGGAGACAAGTGTCCTTGAACCTATGTTGGGCACCTGAGGCGAATCGAAGAATTGTATCTGTGAAGAGAGCCGGTCGGTGACAGGAGCATGTCGGCGTGAGCACTGGAGCAGGAGCGTGTCGCCCGCCTGTAGCACCACTTGCCGCGGCGATTGGTGTAGGCGTTCGCCCCGGCGTGACACAGCTACGAGGATGACGTCATTGTCGTGTTCGAAGTCGGTGTCGCTAATGGTATTGCCGATGAGGGTGCTGCCGAAGTTGACATAGGCCGTGCGCAATTGACCATTGCTGTCGACCTCGTCAGTTGTGAAGATGGGGTGGTCGGCGCTGACCAGTCCATGCGTCTTGCGGAGGTCCAAGAGCTCGTCGATCTGTCCAGCAAAGATGAGGCGGTCGCCGCCCATGATGGGTTCGTCATCATAGGCTGAAAGGGTGACATCATCGAAGTGGGCAATCTGGATGAGGCTGCCTCCACGAACCTTGTTGAGTCCTGCCTCGGCCACTGTTTGGCCAATGTAGGCATTGTCGGCTGGCACCAGCAGTTCCACCGTGTACTCTGACGTGGACTCGAAGGCCGACTCGGGCGCCTTGCGGTTGGGTAGCAGGCGTTGTAGGAGGATGATGACGAGCACGCCGACGCAGAGGCAGAAGAGGCCTGGCAACGTCGTGGCCAGCACGTTCATGGCGTTTCCCGTCTGCTGCTCGTAGAGTCCCGAGATAATCAGGTTGGGAGGTGTACCGATGAGCGTGCAGACACCGCCCATGCCTGCAGCATAACTGAGCGGGATGAGCAGTTTGGAGGGGGAGACACCCAGCTTCTTGGACCACATCTTGACGATGCCAACGAACATAGCCACCACCGTAGTATTGCTGAGGAAGGAGCTCAGCGCAGCCACGGGAAGCATCAACCGCAGGACAGCTTTGGCATAGGTGGCGGGTTGCCCCAGCAGCCGTTTGACCATCCACTGTAGGACGCCGGTATGGGTGAGCCCTGCCACGACGACGAAAAGTACGCCGATGACGACCACCGACGACGAACTGAATCCAGAGAAGGCTTCGTCGGCACTAAGGACGCCTGTGAGATAGAGCACGCCGATGGCGGCGAGGAAAACAAGGTCTGTACGCAGTTTGGTGAAAAGGAGGGTGGCGAACATGGCCACGACGGTGACGATGGTAACCCAAGCGTAGAGGTTGAGCCCAGCGAAGATGATGCTGTCCATAATTTGTAGTGGAGGAAGAATTTATAATGGTCGTTGTTGGTGTCTGGTTCGGGTGAACGGGTGCAGGCGCGATGGAGTATGCGCGTCAGAACTCATAGCCGAGGTTCACGTAGAAGTATGGTTTCTTGGTGTGGGTGCTGTAGCCGAGTGAGGCTCCGATGGGACCGAACATGGTGTTGTAGGCATAGGCCGCCTGTATGCCGAAGAGTGTCTTGCTGTTGAAAAGGTCCTTGGTGGTATCGGCTTGTTGAGCAGCGGCAACGCGCAGGAGAACGTAGTTGTTGGTGGCGATGCGTTGTTGGGCTTGCAGTTGTGTGGCCACGAACTGACGGCCGACATACTCGATGTTGCCAATGCCGGCGAAGGGCATCTGCTGCTCGATGTAGTGGTTGAACCAGTCGCCGCCGATGGTGTTGGCGAAAATCGGAGGGAAGACTTTGCCGAAGAGGAGGCGACCGTAGACCATAGGCTGCAGGGTGAATCGTCTACCGAAAGTGAATGACATGCGCCAGTCGGCACTCACATCGTTCACGCCGGCCTTCTTGTCTACGACCGCGCCATCGTCATCGCGGAGGTTAAGACGGGTGAAGTCATTGGTCACATAGGCATACTCGGCATGGAAGCGTGCGCCGTGTGTGGGGAAGTACCAGTTGTCTTCGCTGTTGTAGCTGAGGCGGGCACGGTAGCTGACGAAGTGTTCGTTCTTGAGCGTAACCTTTCTGGATGTTTCGGAGCCGAGTTTGTTGCGGTAGTGCATGAAGTCCCATCGGAGGCCGAGCTGCAGGTTGAAGTGGCGTAGGTCGAAATTGATGGGGATGAACTCACCCTGGAATTGGTTGTAGCGGATGTTGTAGGAACGCTTGCCCTCCATGTAGATGTCGATGTCGTTGCGGTGGAAGGCGTAAGTGAGCGTTGGACGGGTAAAGCTACGGGGATGGATGGTGAGGTCGCCACGTGCCATCAGGCGCTTACCCAGTCGCAGTGTGATGTCGGTACCGATGGGGACGGCAGTCTTCAGTGGGATGTCGAGGCCCAGTTGTACGGCGGCGTACTCCTCGGTGTCGTAGCGGAAGCCGGCATACAGTTGCGCCGACTTGCGGTTGCCTGCCGAGAGTACGACGCGCACGCCATCGCCATCAGCAAGGAGTTGGCATTCAGCTGTCTGGTAGAAGAGGTCTACACGCATGGACGTGGTGAGTTGCTGTTCGAATGTGGCGTCGATGCTGTCGGTCGTGTTGAGGTGGAACTTCTGCCGTAAGAAGCGTTCGTCCTGCGGTGTCATATTGACGAAAGAGAAGGAGGTGACGTGACGGCGCTCGGTCAGCACTTGTGGGCGAAGGGGGTGGAAGATGGTGGGACGGAAGGC
>CADCOX010000126.1 GCA_902803195.1 uncultured Bacteroidales bacterium | reverse complement strand
GTCAGCGCGCTCGGGCTTGTGCAGGAGTTTGCCGGCTTTCTGAGCCTCGTCCCACTCAATCCAAGGATACTTGCTGTGGTTGAAGCCTGCGAGAGCTGCGGCAATCACCTCGAGGGACTTAGCCTTTTCGCGGACAGCCACAATCTGGCCGGGCTTGACAGCGTAGGAGGGAATGTTCACCACCTTGCCATCGACAACGATGTGGCGGTGGCTCACGAGCTGACGTGCAGCGGCGCGGGTGGGAGCGATGCCCAGACGGAAGACGATGTTGTCGAGGCGGCACTCGAGGTTCTGGAGCAGAATCTCACCCGTGATACCATTGGTGCGGGCTGCCTTTTCGAACATATTGCGGAACTGCTTCTCGAGTACGCCATAGGTGTACTTTGCCTTCTGCTTCTCAGCAAGCATGACACCGTACTCGGAGGTCTTGCGACGGCGGTTGTTGCCATGCTGTCCGGGAGGGAAGTTACGCTTGGACAACACCTTGTCGGGACCGAAAATGGCCTCGCCAAAACGGCGGGCGATCTTTGACTTTGGACCTGTATAACGAGCCATAGTTTGTTTTGTTGTTTAAAGAAATTGTGAGGTCGGAGAGCGGGAGACCGTAGCAGCCGCGCTAACTTACAGATGAGGATGTATGTGCCCTTGATGTATGGTCTCGGCGCACGCTCGCGAACTCGGAGTTGGGTTGAAGGTTTCTCTCGTGATGCTTAGACTCTACGACGCTTCGGAGGACGGCATCCGTTGAAGGGAAGCGGAGTGACGTCGACGATCTCGACGACTTCGATGCCAGCACCGTGGATGGTGCGGATAGCGGACTCGCGACCGTTGCCGGGACCCTTGACATAGGCCTTCACCTTGCGGAGGCCGAGGTCGTAGGCAATCTTAGCGCAATCCTGAGCGGCCATCTGAGCGGCATAGGGAGTGTTCTTCTTAGAACCACGGAAACCCATCTTGCCTGCGCTGGACCAAGAGATGACCTGACCCTCGCTGTTGGCAAGCGAAACGATGACATTGTTGAAGGAGCTGTGGACATGGAGCTGGCCCAGCGCGTCAACCTTGACGTTTCTTTTCTTAGCTGCGACTGTTTTCTTTGCCATATCTTAAAATTACGATTTGACGATTTACAATTTACAATTACTTCGTGGCCTTCTTCTTGTTTGCGACGGTCTTCTTCTTACCCTTGCGTGTACGAGCGTTGTTCTTCGTGCTCTGACCGCGAACGGGCAGGCCATTACGATGGCGAACACCACGGTAGCAGCCGATATCCATCAGGCGCTTGATGTTCATAGCGATTTCGGAGCGAAGGTCGCCCTCTACTTTGTAATCTTCAGCGATGACCTCACGGATGCGGCCGGCCTGCTCGTCGGTCCAGTCCTTGACCTTGATGTCCTTGTCGACACCGGCCTTCTCGAGGATCTTTGCTGAACTACTGCGACCGATGCCAAAGACATAGGTCAACGCGATTTCGCCTCGCTTGTTCTGAGGCAAATCGACACCAACAATTCTTATTGCCATATACTTTACTTATTCGATTTGCAATACTGACGATTAACCCTGGCGTGTCTTGAACTTAGGGTTTTTCTTGTTAATCACATACAGGCGCCCTTTACGACGGACAATCTTGCAGTCGGGAGTGCGCTTCTTAAGGGATGCTCTAGTTTTCATATTGTAGCTTGTTTATTTGAATCGGAATACGATGCGACCCTTGGTCAGGTCATAAGGGCTCATCTCGACCTTCACCTTGTCGCCGGGGAGGATCTTGATGTAGTGCATTCTCATCTTACCTGAGATGTGGGCCGTGATCTGATGACCGTTCTCGAGCTCCACGCGGAACATGGCGTTGGAGAGGGCCTCGATGATCTGTCCATCTTGTTCGATTGCGGATTGTTTTGCCATACTTCTTGTTGAGTTTCTGAGTTTGATTGGAGATTCTGCGATTATGATAGTCTTTCGGACTCGATACGCTCGACCTCTTCGAAAGAGGAGAGGATGTCGGCCTTGCCATGATGGATGGCAATGGTGTGCTCGAAATGGGCAGCAGGTCGGCCGTCGCGTGTACGGATGGTCCAGCGGTCGGGCATCATATAGATTTCATGTGAGCCCATGGTGATCATCGGTTCGATGGCGATGCATAGGCCGTTCTTGAGTTGCTTGCCCTGACCGCGGCGCCCGAAGTTGGGCACCTGAGGGTCCTCATGCATAGCCTTGCCGATGCCATGGCCGACGAACTCGCGTACGACACCATAGCCTTGAGCTTCGCAATGGCTCTGAACGGCATAACCGATGTCGCCTATGCGATGGCCAGCCACCGCGGCCTCGATACCCCGGTAAAGGGACTCCTTAGTGGTCTTGAGCAGAAGCTGGACTTCTGGACTGACCTCGCCTACACTGAAGGTGTAGCAGGAGTCGCCATTATAGCCGTTGAGGAGGGTGCCGCAGTCGACGGAGATGATGTCACCGTCGCGCAGTACGGTCTCCTCGGAAGGTACGCCGTGTACGACCACATCGTTCACGGAGGTGCAGACGCTCCCAGGGAACGGACCTCCATAGGGGTTAGGAAAACCTTTGAAGGTAGGTTCTGCGCCGTGGTCGCGAATGAATTCCTCGGCGAGACGATCGAGCTGAGCGGTTGTCACTCCTGGCCGTATGGCCTTGCCTACTTCGGCCAGGGTGGCTGCCACCAACATATTGGCGGCCCGCATCAATTCAATCTCGTCCTCAGTCTTCAGAAATATCATTTCGACAGATACTCCTTTCGTTCAGTTTAGTAGGCACTCATACTGCTGCGGCCACGAATGCGACCGGACTCGAGGAGACCGTCGTAGTGGCGCATGAGCAGGTGACTCTCAATCTGCTGAAGGGTGTCGAGGACGACACCGACGAGGATGAGCAAAGATGTACCTCCGAAGAACTGTCCGAACTCAGGCTGCACGTTGAGCAGGCCGGCGAAAGCGGGCATGCAAGCGATGAAAGCCAGGAAGAGCGAACCCGGAAGCATGATATGCGACATGACGTCGTCGATGTAGTCGGCTGTGTCCTTGCCAGGACGCACGCCGGGGATGAAACCATTGTTGCGCTTCATGTCCTCTGCCATCTGCACGGGGTTCATCGTGATAGCCGTGTAGAGATAGGTGAAGATGATGATGAGCAGCGCGAAGACAAGGTTGTAAGCCCAACTGCGGTGATCAGACAGAGCCATCAAGACGGCAGAGGGGTTCTGACCATCGGAGAAAGCCTGCATGAGCGTGATAGGCAGGAACATGATAGCCTGTGCGAAGATGATAGGCATCACGTTGGCAGCGAACAACTTCAGGGGGATGTACTGACGTGCACCGCCAATCTGCTGACCGTTCATGACGCGCTTGGCATACTGCACGGGCACCTTGCGGGTGGCCTGAGTCAGCATGATAGCAGCCATGATGACGAGGAAGAGGATAACCAACTCAATCAGGAACATGACCATACCACCGCCGCTGAGGTTGTTCAGGCGGCTGACAGCCTCCTGGCCGAAAGCCTGAGGCAGGCGGGCGATGATACCCAACATGATGATCATGGAGACACCGTTACCGATACCTTTGTCCGTGATGCGCTCGCCAAGCCACAGGATGAACATACTGCCTGCGGCAAGGATGATGGTGGAGGTGATCATGAACCACGTCCAATCCAAGGCGGGACTCAGGGCGCCGCCAGACATGTGGCGGAGATTGACGAGGTAGCCAGGGCCCTGGAACAGGAGGATGAAGATGGTCAGGTAGCGCGTGTACTGATTGATCTTGCGACGTCCGCTCTCACCCTCGCGCTGCATCTTCTGGAAATAAGGCACAGCAACAGCTAACAGCTGGATGACGATGGACGCCGTGATGTAGGGCATGATTCCCAAGGCGAAGATGGATGCATTGGAGAATGCGCCTCCAGAGAACATGTTCAGAAGGCTCATCAGACCTTCGCTGGTCTGCTCGCGCAGGGCTACGAGCTGGTTCGGGTTGATGCCGGGGAGCACCACGAAGGAACCGAAGCGGTAGATGGCGGCGAAACCAATGGTGATCAGGATCTTCGTGCGAAGATCCTCAATCATCCATATGTTCTTCAGTGTTGCAAAAAACTTCTTCATGAGTCTTAAAACTTACTTGTCTTAGAGGGTTGTTGCGTTACCACCGGCAGCCTGGATAGCAGCCTCAGCGGCCTTGGAGAAGGCATTGGCCTCGACCTCAACCTTGGCTTTGAGCTCGCCCTTGCCGAGGATCTTCACCAGTTCGCCAGCCTTGGCATAGCCTGCAGCGACGATCTCGGCGACGCCGATCTTCTCGAGTCCCTGCTCAGCGAGCTTCTGGAGGACGCTGAGGTTGACGGGAGCAAACTCCTTGCGGTTGATGTTCTTGAAGCCAAACTTAGGCAGGCGACGCTGCAGAGGCATCTGACCGCCCTCGAAACCTATCTTCTTCTTATAACCCGAACGAGCCTTAGCGCCCTTGTGACCACGCGTGGAAGTGCCACCGAGGCCCGAACCGGGACCACGGCCGATTCTCTTGCGCGTCTTGGTGCTGCCGGCTGCGGGTTGCAAATTATGCAGTTTCATATTCGTGTGTTGGATTAAAATACGTTGATGAATGGGTTAGCTTAGTCGACGATCGTCACCAAATGGTGAACCGTCTGGATCTGTCCGCGTACGGAGGGAGTGTCCTCCAATTCGACGACTTGGTTGAGCTTGCGCAGACCCATAGCGTCGAGGGTGCGCTTCTGATTCTTGGGGGCGCCGATGCGGCTCTTGATTTGCTTAACTTTGATAGTTGCCATAGTCTTGAACCTCCTTCGTTAACCTCTGAATACTTTTTCTACACTGACGCCACGGTTCTGAGCCACCTGATGTGCATCGCGCATCTCGGCGAGGGCTGCGATAGTGGCCTTGACCAGGTTGTGGGGGTTCGAGGAGCCCTTGGACTTGGCCAGACAGTCAGTGATACCAACACTCTCGAGGACGGCACGCATTGCGCCACCAGCCACCACGCCAGTACCGGTCGAGGCGGGCATGATGAGCACCTCAGCACCGCCGAACTTAGCGGCTTGCTCGTGGGGCACCGTACCCTTGACGATGGGAACCTGCACCAGATTCTTCTTGGCAGCTTCCACGCCCTTGGCGATAGCGGCTGTTACCTCACCGGCCTTGCCGAGGCCATAACCGATGATACCCTTGCCGTCGCCGACTACTACGATTGCAGCGAATGTGAACGTGCGGCCACCCTTGGTCACCTTAGTAACACGGTTGATGGCTACGAGGCGGTCCTTCAATTCAACATCGCTATTGATCTTTACATTCTTGATTGCCATAATGATTAGAATTTAAGTC
>CADCOX010000125.1 GCA_902803195.1 uncultured Bacteroidales bacterium | reverse complement strand
CCTTCATCTGGCTCTTGTTATTCTTAGCGATGACCCTTGCCAAAACGGGGAGAACGAGGATTGCGATGAGTATAGTCCAAAACATCTTGTTTTTCTATTCTTTTGTTAATCTCGGTACAAAAGTACACATTTATTTCTATAGACCCAAAAAACCTGCCAAGGTTTTGTATGACCATGGCAGGTTTCTTGTTCGTGAGCGAGAGGATTACTTCGTCTCGCGTTCAATCCAACCGATGGTCTGACCCTTCAGTACCTTCTGACCTTGGCGTGCGGTCACGTCGACGAGCTTGCCGCCAAGAGCTGCGTGGATAGGCAGTGTGTGGCCCCACGGTGTCTGAATATAGCAGAAGAAGTCGCCCTCTTTGTAAGTCTCGCCGATGGCCGGCTCAGCGCAGCGCATGACGCCTGCGTCACCCGTGATCTCGAAGAATATTTGTCCGTTCTCAGGCGCAACGATGGCATCGGCCTTGGCGTGCTTGAATTCGGCAATCTGCTCGGGTGTGAGTTTCGGTCCACCTGCAGCCTGCAACTTGGCTACCTTGGCCTTCTCCAGGTCGGCGAGGAAGTTCTTCTTGGCCTGGCCGCTCTTGTAGTTGCGGTACTGCTCGGGGTGCATGGCCAGTTCGTAGAGCTCTTCGTCGTCCTGACCACGGTCCCAACCGTTCTCTTCCATCTCCTTGATGAAATCGGGCAGCGCGTTCTTCAGGAGCGTGTGAGGGTCGGCATCGGTGAACTCGCGGCCTTGCTTCTTGGCCAGTTCTACGAGCTCGGGGTCGATGGTGCCAGGAATCTTGCCGCTCTTGCCGAGGATCATGCCCCACATCGAATCGTCCATCATGACGAAACGCCCCTTGCCTTGAGCTATCGGGAGCAGGTTCATCAGAGCGATGTTCTTGACGTACTGCGAGAAGGGCGTTACGAGTGGGGGATAACCCACGCGCGGCCATACGTAAGCCACTTCATCGAAGAGCTTCACAAGAATCTCGTCGGTCGAGAGCTCGGGCTCGCCCTTGGCCTTGAGCGTATTGTTGATGACGCCGTGAATGCCTGCCAGATCTGCCATCATCGAACCCATCATGCCGCCAGGCAGTCCGCAGCCGAGCAGGAGAGAGGACATGTGTTTGTTGCCAGGATTGATGAAGTAGCCGAGCCAGTCGTCGATGAACTCCTGCGTCAACGCGCGTGCGCGCATATATGCGTTCATATTAATTTCTTTCACCTCAAAGCCCTCGTTCTTCAACATCGACTGTACGCTGATGATGTCGGGGTGGACCTTACCCCATGACAGCGGCTCGATGGCGGTATCAATGACATCTGCGCCATTGTTGCAGACCTCGAGGATGGAAGCCATCGACAGACCGGGGCCTGAGTGACCGTGATACTGGATGATGATGTCGGGGTGCTTGGTCTTGATGGCTTTCGTGAGTGCACCGAGAAGGGCCGGCTGACCGATGCCCGCCATGTCCTTCAGACAAATCTCCTCGGCACCAGCAGCGATGACTTGGTCGGCAATCTCGGAGTAGTACTCCACGGTATGTACGGGAGAGGTAGTGATGCAGAGCGTAGCCTGAGGGGTCATGCCAGCAGCCTTAGCCCACTTCACGGACGGGATGATATTACGTACGTCGTTCAAGCCGCAGAAGATGCGGGGGATGTCAACGCCTTGAGCGTGTTTCACCTTGTATTGCAGCTCGCGCACATCATCGGGAACAGGATACATGCGCAGGGCGTTCAGACCACGGTCGAGCATGTGTGTCTTGATTCCCACCTCATTGAAGGGCTTGCAAAACGCACGCACGGCAGCATTAGGATTCTCGCCGGCAAGCAGATTGACCTGTTCGAAGGCACCGCCGTTGGTCTCCACACGGTCGAAGACACCCATGTCAATGATGGCAGGGGCTACGCGCTCCAGCTGATCTTTGCGGGGCTGGAACTTGCCGGAGCTCTGCCACATGTCGCGATAGACAAGGCTGAATTGAATTCTTTTTTTCATTGTTTATGCAGTTTGTTAAGTTCTTTTGTTGAGATTTTGCGCCTTTAGGTCTGCAAAAGTAGTGATTATTTTGGAATCCAGAGCGTTTTTGCCGAAAATAATCATTGCATCTTCCATTTTTTGCCTACTTTGACCATAGGCAGGCCTATCTCCTCGCATGTGCTGTCGGCAAAGCCCACTTGCAGGAAGACGTGCGCTTGATCGTCGTTGATGATGTCGTTGATGGCTTTGACCGCTGTCATGCGGCCATGCTGCTGCTCGAGGGCGGATGCGTGTTCGCGCACGAGGTCAATCATTTGTGCCTTGTAGTCATCGCTCATCGAGTCGGCATAGGCTATCTCGCGGACAAACTTTTCGTACTTGCCTTTCATCATCAGTTCATAATCATGCTCGGCAGCGCGTCGTAAGCGGCGCTGCTCGCGCGAGAGCTCTGAGCATGAGACCACCATCACCAGAGCCATCATGGCCAGTAGCGGACGCGCGTTTCGTAAGGATAAGGAAGGTGTGCGTACGACGAGATGATTGTTCTTAAGGTATATCATTGAAGGTACTTTTTGTGCCAAATTGTCAGTCTTTCGACTGCAAAGGTAGTCGTTCTGTCGGGAATAGGCAAGAAAACACACGTTCTTTTTTTAATATAATTGTGTCGAGACAGACAAAAGAGTGTTTTGGCACACTGTTTGCTCGACTAAGAGTGTGTCCGCATGGACATTCGAGAATGCAATTTTATGACAAACTTTAAAAACAATACAACTATGGGAAAGATTATTGGAATTGACTTGGGTACCACCAACTCGTGTGTATCCGTTTTCGAAGGCAACGAGCCTGTCGTGATTGCTAATAGCGAAGGCAAGCGCACAACGCCTTCCATCGTGGCCTTCATGAAGGATGGCGAGCGCAAGGTGGGTGATCCTGCCAAGCGTCAGGCTATCACCAACCCGAAGAACACCATCTTCTCCATCAAGCGTTTCATGGGCGAGACTTATGAGCAGGTGCAGAAGGAAATCAGCCGCGTGCCTTACACCGTAGCCAACGAGAACGGCTATCCCCGTGTGGACATTGACGGCCGCAAATATACTCCTCAGGAGATTAGCGCCATGGTTCTTCAGAAGATGAAGAAGACCGCAGAGGATTACCTCGGCCAGGAAGTGACGGACGCCGTCATCACCGTGCCTGCATACTTCTCCGACTCTCAGCGTCAGGCTACTAAGGAGGCAGGCCAGATTGCAGGCCTCAACGTTCAGCGTATTGTCAACGAGCCTACGGCAGCCGCTCTGGCTTATGGCGTTGACAAGGCTAACAAGGCTATGAAGATTGCCGTGTTCGACCTCGGCGGCGGTACGTTCGATATCTCCATCTTGGAGTTCGGTGGCGGTGTGTTCGAGGTGCTCTCGACCAATGGCGATACTCACCTTGGCGGCGACGACTTCGACCAGGTCATCATCGACTGGATGGCCAATGAATTCCGCATGCAGGAAGGCGTCGACCTGAAGCAAGATCCTATGGCTCTGCAACGCTTGAAGGAAGCTGCTGAGAAAGCCAAGATTGAACTCTCCTCCAGCACCTCTACGGAAATCAACCTGCCGTACATCACCGCTGTCAACGGAGTGCCTAAGCACCTCGTCATGACCCTCACCCGCGCTAAGTTCGAGCAACTCGCCGACAGCCTCATCCAGGCTTGTAAGGTTCCTTGCCAGAAGGCTATGCAGGATGCTGGTCTCACCAACAGCGATATTGACGAGGTCATCCTCGTGGGCGGCTCCAGCCGTATCCCCGCCATCCAGCAGCTCGTAGAGAACTTCTTCGGCAAGGCTCCCTCCAAGGGCGTGAACCCCGACGAGGTAGTGGCTGTGGGTGCCAGCATCCAGGGCGCTATCCTCAACAAGGAAAGCGGCGTAGGTGACATCGTTCTGCTTGATGTTACTCCTCTGTCCATGGGTATCGAAACCCTCGGCGGTGTGATGACTCGCCTCATCGAGGCCAACACCACCATCCCATGCAAGAAGAGCGAGGTGTTCTCCACCGCTGCCGACAACCAGACCGAAGTCACTATCCACGTGCTTCAGGGCGAGCGTCCTATGGCCTCGCAGAACAAGAGCATCGGTCAGTTCAACCTTACTGGCATCGCTCCCGCCCGTCGTGGCGTGCCTCAGATTGAGGTCAGCTTCGACATCGATGCCAATGGTATCTTGAAGGTTAGTGCTAAGGACAAGGCCACAGGTAAGGAGCAGGCCATCCGCATCGAGGCTTCTAGCGGCCTGTCGAAGGAAGAGATTGAGCGTATGAAGGCCGAAGCAGAGGCTAACGCCGACGCTGATAAGAAGGAACGCGAGAAGATTGATAAACTCAACCAGGCCGACAGCATGATCTTCCAAACCGAGAACATGCTCAAAGAGAGCGGTGACAAACTGCCTGCCGACGTGAAGGCCGAGGTAGAAGCTGCCCTTCAGAAGCTCCGCGATGCCCACAAGGCTCAGGACCTCGCTGCCATCGACGCTGCCACCCAGCAGCTCAACAACGCCGCACAGAAGATGTACGCTGCTTCTCAGCAGGCAGGTGCCGGACAACCCGGTGCAGGCTTCAACGGAGCTCAGGATGGTGCAGGCTTCAACGGCGGTGCCCAGGGCGGTCAGCAGCAAGGTGGCCAACAGGGCGACAACATCCAGGACGCCGACTTCGAGGAGGTCCATTAGTCCAAAGATAACAAACAATAACAATCGGAAACCAAATCCGTGTAGCTCTCTGAGTTACACGGATTTGCCGTTTTAAGGGGTTTGG